>NZ_MWLP01000014.1:0-131569 GCF_010634885.1 Microbacterium sp. B35-04
CGCTCAACGACCGGATATCTCGCCGAGACCGGGCAGCTCCGCCGAGACCGGTGGCGTCGCCCTCCGTGTCGGCGGGGATCCCCTGGTTCGACGTCACAGGGGCGGGGACACCGGCCTGGGCCGCCTTCGACAGGAGCTTCTGGGCGAGCGCGAGGCTCGGCATCCGCTCGCTCACGCCGTCCAGCACGCTCGTGCGCGTGCTCTTCTCCGCGGCCTTCGCGGCGTTCCAGTGCACCAGCACCTCTTCGGGCGTCGTCGCGATCGCATCGCCGAAGACATGCGGATGCCGTCGCACCATCTTGTCGGTCAGCCCGCGTGCGACGTCGTCGATGTCGAACGGCGCGGCCTCGTCGCGCGAGGCGATCTCGGCGTGGAACAGCACCTGCCAGAGCAGATCGCCGAGCTCTTCGCGCAACTCGTCGCGAGAGCCGCCCTCGACGGCGTCGATGAGCTCCGCGCTCTCTTCCACGAGGTAGGGCACCAGCGCGCGATGGTCGATCTGCTGCGTCCATACGCAGCGATCGCGGACCGCGCGCATGACCTCCGCCGCCTCGCGGAGCGGGTCGGCCGCGTCGTGCGGGCGTGCGTCTGTCACGTCGTCGCGGATGCGGTCGTCGCCCGGTGCCGGTAATGCCATGCCCGCCAGGATACGAGGCCCGCGGCCAGCAGGAGCGAGATGACCGAACCTGCCAGCACGCCGAGCGTGGCCTGATCGCGCAGGGCGGCAGCATCCGTGAAGGCGAGCTCCGACAGCAGGAGCGACACCGTGAACCCGATGCCGCCCAGCGCTCCGGCGGCGACGAGGTCGGCGAACGCCAGCGGCGGCGCACTCCCCCGGTGCGCGACGCGCAGCGACAGCCAGCCGAACGCCGCGATGCCGACGATCTTGCCGACCGGCAGCGCCACCAGCACCCCCCAGAACGCCGGCGACAGCTGCGACAGCGGGACGGACGGGATGGCCACCAGCGCGGCGGAGAACGCGAACACCGGCAGCACGATGACGTTCACCCACGGCTCGAGCTCGTGCCGCACGCGCAGCGCGGGCCGCTGCGCCATCGCGAGCCCGAGGACGACGCCCGCGATCGTCGCGTGGACGCCCGACAGGTACACCAGCACCCAGGTGGTGATCGCGAGCAGCACCAGCACCACCGCGATCGGGATGCGGGCGCGGGTATCGAGCTGCCTGCTCAGGATGCCGAACGCGACGACTGCGACCGCCGCCCCGGCGAGCGCCGCGATGTTCACCCCGTCGGTGAAGAGCACCGCGATGAAGATGATGCCGACGATGTCGTCGAGGATGGCGAGCGCGAGGAGGAAGACCCGCAGCGCCGCCGGCAGCCCCTTGCCGAACACCGCGAGCACGCCGAGCGCGAAGGCGATGTCGGTCGCCGTCGGGATCGGCCATCCTGCCGTCGCGTCGGTGCCCCACGCCATCGCGGCGTAGATCGCGATGGGCACCAGCACACCCCCGGCCGCCGCGATGGCCGGCTGCAGCGCCTTGCGGGCGGAGTTGAGCTGCCCGCTCGTGAGCTCGTACTGCAGCTCGACGGCGACGACGAAGAAGAAGACGGCGAGGAGGCCGTCCTTGATCCAGTGCGACAGGCTCAGCTCGAAGACGCCCGGGATGCCGAACTCGGCGTGCATCGCCGCGTCGACGGCGGGCGCCAGGGACGAGTTGGCGACGAAGAGTCCGAGGCCTGCGGCGACGAGCAGGATGACGGCGGGAAAGCGAGCGGAGCGAAGAAGCGACATCGGGCCTCCGGGAGGGGATCGCGGGTCGACAATGGTGCGCCGACCAGACTTCCCGGCTCTCCACGTGCCAGTGTAGCGAGGCCCCTCCTCCTTCCCGACCGGCGCCATGCGGCGCCGTCGTCACACAGCGTCGGCCGTGACAGCCGGGCGACAGCGCGCCGTTAGCCTGGAGAGATGCGCGAACTCACCCAGACCGAAGCGATCGACCTCGTGGGCCGATACGAGGCGGAGCAGGCGATCCCCGAGCAGATGCGCAGCGACGTGCGCATGCTGGGCACCCTCCTCGGGCAGGTGCTGCGCGAGAGCGGATCGCCCGGGCTGTACGAGGATGTCGAGCGACTGCGCACCGCGACCATCCAGGCCTACACCGACGAGACGCCGGAGGCGTTCGCCCGTGCCGCCGCGATCGCCGACTCCTTCACGGTCGCCCGCGCCGATGAGGTCGCCCGGGCGTTCACCGCGTACTTCCACCTCGTGAACCTCGCCGAGGAGCACCAGCGGGTGCGCATCCTGCGCGAGCGCGACGGGCGCCCCGACCGCGAGCAGGCGACCGACTCCGTTGCGGCGGCGTTCGTGCGGCTCGCCGCCGAGGTCGGTGACGACACCGCGCTGCGCCGGCTGCAGAACATGCGGTTCCACCCCGTCTTCACCGCCCACCCGACCGAGGCGCGCCGCCGGGCCGTCTCCACCAGCATCCGCCGCCTCGCGGCGCTCCTCGAAGAACATGACGCGTCGCGACGCGGCGGCGTGAACCAGCAGCGTGCCGACCAGCGCCGCGCCGAGCGGCGCATGCTCGAAGAGATCGACACGCTGTGGCGGACGGCCCCGCTGCGGTCCGAGAAGCCCGCGCCCACCGACGAGGTCCGCGCGGTCATGGCCGTCTTCGACGACACGCTCTACACCGCGGTGCCGCACGTCTACCGCCGCGTCGACGACGCACTGCAGGGACCGGCGGCCGGCGGCCGCGCGCCCGTTGTGCGCCCCTTCGTGCGGGTCGGCTCCTGGGTCGGCGGCGATCGCGACGGCAACCCGTTCGTGACGGCATCCGTCACCCGCAAGGCGTCCGCCATCGCGAGCGAGCACGTGCTGCTGGGCCTTGCCCGCACGGCGGGCCGCATCGGCCGCACGCTCACGCTGGATGCGACGACCACACCGCCGAGCGACGCGCTGCTGGCACTCTGGCGGCGCTTGAAGGCCGCCGACGAGGATGCCGCGAAGGATATCGCCAAGCGGTCGCCCGACGAGCCGCATCGCCGCATCGTGCTGCTGATCGCGCGGAAGATCGAAGCGACGCGCGCCCGCGACGCCGACCTCGCGTATGCCGACCCCGAGCACCTGCTGGCGGACCTCCGCGTCGTGCAGGACTCCCTCGTGCGGGCCGGCGCACCGCGCCAGGCGTACGGGCACCTGCAGCAGCTGCTGTGGCAGGTCGAGACGTACGGGTTCCACCTCACCGAGCTCGAGGTGCGTCAGCACTCGGCGGTGCACGCCAAGGTGCTCGCAGAACTCGGGTCGGGGTCGCCGCGCAGCGAGCTCGCCGAGGAGGTGCTCGACGTGATCCGCACCGTCGGGTTCCTGCAGGAGCGCTACGGCCCGCGCGCGGCAGGCCGCTACATCGTGTCGTTCACGCAGTCCGCCGAGGACCTCGCCGCCGTCCACAAGCTCGCGGCGTACGCGGTCGGTCCCGACGGCCGGCCTCCCGTGCTCGACGTCATCCCGCTGTTCGAGACCTTCGCCGATCTGCAGGCAGCGCCCCGCATCCTCGCCGAGATCGTCGAACACCCGGAGTTCGCGGCCCGCCTGGAGGCCACCGGACGGCGGCTGGAGGTCATGCTCGGCTACTCCGACTCGTCGAAGGACGTCGGACCCGTCGCCGCGAACCTCGCCCTCTACGAGGCGCAGGCCAAGATCGCGGCCTGGGCCGACGATAACCGGATCGAGCTGACGCTGTTCCACGGGCGCGGCGGCGCGCTCGGCCGTGGCGGCGGCCCCGCCAATTCCGCGATCATGGCCCAGCCGCCGCACTCGGTCGATGGCCGGTTCAAGCTCACCGAGCAGGGCGAGGTGATCTTCGCGCGCTACGGCGATCCGGCGATCGCCATGCGGCACATCGACCAGGTCGCCGCGGCGATCCTGCTCGCCTCGTCGCCTTCGAACGAAGAGCGCAACCGCGCGGCGGCCGAGAAGTACGCGGGCGTCGCGGCGACGCTGGACGCGGCATCCCGCGAGCGCTTCTTCTCGCTGGTGAAGGCTCCCGGCTTCGCGCCGTGGTTCGCGCGCGTCACACCGATGGAGGAGATCGGCCTGCTCGCGCTGGGCTCGCGCCCGGCCCGCCGAGGGCTGTCGGTCGAGTCCCTCGAGGACCTGCGGGCGATCCCCTGGGTGTTCGCGTGGACGCAGGCGCGCATCAATCTCGCCGGATGGTTCGGGCTCGGCACCGCCCTCGACGCCGTCGGCGACGAGCCGCTGCTGCAGCAGGCCTATCAGGAGTGGCCGCTGTTCCGCACGCTCATCGACAACGTGGCCATGAGCCTCGCGAAGACCGACGATCGCATCGCGCTGCACTACCTCGAGCTCGGCGACCGGGACGATCTCGCCGCGTTGGTGCGCGACGAGATGCGGGTGACACGTGACTGGGTCGTCCGCATCACGGGCGGCACGGAGCTGCTCGGCAACAAGCCTGTCCTGCAGCGGGCGGTCAAGATGCGCAGCCCCTACGTCGACGCTCTCTCGCTGCTGCAGCTGCGGGCCCTGCGGGCGCTCCGCGAGGCTCCGGAGGGCGCACCGGTCGATCCGGAGCTGCAGAGGCTCCTGCTGCTGTCGGTGTCGGGCGTCGCCGCCGGCCTGCAGAACACGGGCTGATCCGCGCCGAGTGCGGCGACACGCGCGTCGCACCCGGAATCCCCGATGGCCCGGCGTACCGTAGCACCCATGGCACGCATCGTCGCCGCCGAAGTCTGCCCCCAGTGCGGGTCGCTCGATGTGCGGGCGAACGAGCCGAGGTGGTTCCGGATCGAGTGGGATCGACGAGACGCCCTCGACGACGGCAGGGTCGACCGCCTGGAGTTCGGCTGCCTCGACTGCGGCCTGCTCTGGGAGTGACAAGACGAAGAACGGATGCCGCGGGCGGAGGTCACGCGGTGCCGAACCCCGCCCCAGCGAAGCGATGGGGCGGGCGAAGCGGCGCAGGTCGCGCGCCTGCGCCCTGCCGCTAGCGCACCCGACGCGGCTTCCTCGTGCCCAGCATGTACGGGAGCCCGCGGCCGACCGCTGAGAACGTGCTGCCGAGTCGGGAGCGCAGGGTCGGCGATGGAGGAGCGACGCCGACGTCATCCAGATCGGCGACGTCGACGAAGTACGCGCGGACGCTGCCGATGCCCTCCACCTCAGGCGTGATCTCGCCGACGGACGTGGGCAGCGGCGTGGTCCCTGTGCCGTACAGCTCCTCGGTCAGCAGGACGTACTCGGGGATTTCGACGGAGTTCTTCAGCAGCCGGTGCACGAGGATCACGTCGATGCCTACGAGCTTGGACCGTCCGCTCACCCGCTGGGTCGCGACATCACCGATGTGCGCCACGAACTTCAGCGTCAGATTGCGCGCCTGGCGGCATCCCCCACATGGGCAGAGGTTCTGCACCACGTACTCGCGCTCAAGGTGGAACGCCCGATGCATCGCGACCGCCAGCACGAGGATGTCGGAGACCGTGGTGTCGGGCTGCCGTGCCGCCGCGCGGCGCGAGAGGAAGGCGGCGTCGCCCTCGATCTCGACGAGCTCGAAGCCGCTGGCTGCGCGGACGATGCTCTCCAGCATCCGCGCCGTGTTGACCTCGGCGTGCGCGAGCGTCATGCGGTGCGAGCCCATGTACTCGGTATATCCGCCGATGTCGGCGATCAGCAGTGCCGTTCGCTCTGTCCCCATGTGCCCAGTCCCTTCGTCGGTCGTTCATCCCAGCGGGTCTCGCGATGCCCTCGGCCCGTCAGGCGGGTCGTCGGGCGCGTACCGCTCCAGCTGGTCCTCCACCGTCGTGGCGGCCGCCTGTGCGCTGGGCGCGTAGCCGAGGACGACGGCGGTGAACCGGTCGGCGGCGAGCGCCTTCAGTTCGAGACGCGTGCGCGCGACCACCGTCGCCGTTCGCGGCGTGCGACGGAGCAGCGCGATCTCGCCGAATCCCTCCCCCTCGCCGAGCGTCGCGATCACGCGACCATCGCCCCGCACGTCGGCTCGGCCGCTCTCGATCACGTAGTAGTGATCGCCGAGGTCCCCCTGAGTGAAGACCGCGCTGCCCGGTGCCACCTCGACCGGTTCCAGCCCGCGAGCGAGCTGCTCGATCGCGGGCAGCGGGAGCGGCTGGAACATGGGCACGCGCTGGAGGAGGCCGACTTCGGCGTCCAACGCACCGACGGATCGATCAAGGCCGCGCAGCCGCCACCATGATGCGAGTGCGAGCACCGGACACAGCACGCCGATCGCGATGAGGGCACCCTCGACGCCGAGCCACGCGATCATCACCGACGCGATGATCGCCCCGACGCCGATGGAGACGGCGACCAGGCTCTCGAGCACGCCGAAGACACGCGCCATCAGGGCGTCCGGGGTCAGCCTGCCGATCAGCGTGAACCCGGCGAGGTCGATCAGCGCGTTACCGACCCCGACGAATGCGAGCAGGACGAGCGCCGCCGCCTGTGCCGGGAAGACGCCGACGAGGGCGATGGGCAGTCCCCACAACGCCACACCGACGGCGAACCACCCGCCCAGCCGCCGGGTTCCGACGAGCAGCGAGGCCGCGAGCGAGCCGAGGACCGCTCCCACGCCGACCGACGCCATCAGCGATCCGGCGCCGGACTCCCCCATGCCGAGCAGCTCGATGGCGACCACGACCGAGAACACGGTGAGCGCGCCCCGGGTGAGCGCTTGGGCGGCGGCCAGGCCGAGGATCAGTTGCAGATCGCGGCTCCGCCACAACGACGGTGAGTCCCTCCGCGGCCTCCCTCAGCAGGTCGCGCCGGGGCGCCGCCGGCCTCGGCGGCGCGTCGTAGCGCACACGGAAGAGCAGCAGCGCTGCCCAGAACGACGCGACCGCCGCGCCGGCGAACACGACGGAGACATCGGTGAAGGCCAGCAGGATCGCGGCGACGAGCGGCCCGACGAGCGTCGCGACGGAGTCCAGCAGCCCCCGCACGACGTTGGCGCTGGCCAATTCGTGCCCGGTGCGGCAGAGCGTGGGCAGGAGGGCGGAGTGCGCCGGCCGGAACATGGTCGCCGCGATCGTCGAGACGACGGCGAGCGCGTAGACGACGGCGATCGGGCCCGCCACTGCCACGACGACCGCCGCGACCGCGGTGGCAGCGCCCCGCACGACCGACACCACGACGAGCACGCGCTCACGCCGCCCGCGATCGGCGAACGGCGACAGGATGGGCGCCAGCAGCGCGGAGGGGAGCATGCGCAGCAGTCCCACCGCGCCTAGGGCGAGCGCGCCGCCGGCGTTGTACGCGACGATGCCGAGCGCCACGGTGAATGCCCACTCCGCGGTCCAGGCCCCGAGGAAGCTCAGCTGCGCGCGCCGCAGATTGGGGTTGCGCCAGTTGCTCGAGAAGGCCCCCACGGCCTGATCGAGCCTCGAACGGGTCCCCAGACGGCCCATGTCGCGACCTTACGGCCTGGGCCCGGGGAAGGCCAGCGTCCCGTCGATCTCGTGACCGCCGGCGTGTGCGGCCGATACGCGAGGATGTCAGTCGATGCGGCGGTCGTCGGCGTGACGGGCGAGGCTGCGGCCGTAGCGTTCGGTGAGCTGCACCATGAGGTCGGGTGTCTCACGGTCGAGCCCGAACACGTAGCCGGGGAAGTCGAGCTCGCGCTGCGCCGCCCAGATCTCTTCGTGGCGATCCGGCGGGAGGATCTGGACCGGATCCCCCACGGCGACCCAGGCGATCGGCACCGTCGAGTCCGGCGGGAGCGTCGTGCGCAGGTGCACGACGGCGTTGATGCGCACCTCGCTGCGCGCGCCGATGCGCGCGCCGTTGAAGACGCGGGTGCCGGTCGCGAGGAACACCTCCTCCTCGACGACGGCGCCCGAGACGCTGGCCATCGGGCCGACGAGCACGTGATCGGCGATGTGCACCGGATTCGTCGAGGTGGCACGGATCAGCGCGTTCTCCATGACGATCACGTTCGCGCCGAGGGTGACCGCACCGCCCTCGGCGGTGATCACCGCACCGTGGAGGATCTGGCAGTCGGCGCCGATCTCGACGTCGCCGCTGATCACCGCGGTCGCCGCCACGACAGCGTCGGGGTGGATGCGGGGCTGGGCCCCGAGGTGCTCGAAACGCATCATGCCTCCTCGATCCCGTGCCGGCTCGCCCATCCCCGGGGCCGTCGCGGTCGGTTCACAGCGTAGTGCGGTGCATCGCCACGGCACCCGGAAGACGGCGTGCGCGTCAGTTCGGGTGCTCGGTCAACCGCCAGTAGTAGCCGCTCGGATCGAGCACCCGGAAGTCCCGGAGGCCCCACGGCTGCGCCTGCACGTCGTCGTCGATGGGCCAGCCCTCGTCGACGACCCGCCGGCGGGCGGCATCCAGATCGTCCGTCTCGAGCACGAGCTCGACCCCGACCGGTGGTCGGCGCGGTGCGGTGTCGACCGATGAGCGCCATGCCGCCCCGACGCGCACGCGGCCGAGCTCGAGCGCGACGTAGGCCCACTCGACGTGCCGCTCATCGCGCACGAGGGAGAACCCGAGCACGCGGACGTAGAAGTCGACGGCGCGGTCGAGGTCGTCGGGGAAGATTTCGATGCGAAGGTCGGCCACCATCCCTCCACTCTCCCGCACCCGATTCCGTTTGCGTCGCGCCGAGGGCACGCAGACACGCTGTGCGGAGGACGGCGGGCGCCGTCGTCACAAGAACGGCCGACGTTCCGAGCGGTAGGTAGGGTGAAGAAGCGCCGCCCCAGAGCGCATCGCTCCACCCCGAAAGCTCCCTCCACATGCCCTCTGCACTGCCTACCACCTCTGCTCCCGACACCCTCACGTCCGCCGAATCGATCCGCCTCGTCCTCGATACCGTCGAGGCCCGCAATCCCCACGAGCCGGAGTTCCTGCAGGCGGTGCACGAGGTGCTCGAATCGATCGCACCGGTACTGGAAGCGCACCCGGAGTTCATCGACGGCGGCATCTTGGAGCGGCTCGTCGAGCCGGAGCGGCAGATCATCTTCCGCGTGCCGTGGGTCGATGACGCCGGGCGCCTGCAGGTCAACCGCGGTTTCCGCGTGCAGTTCTCCTCGGTGCTCGGCCCCTACAAGGGCGGTCTCCGCTTCCACCCCTCGGTGAACCTGTCGATCATCAAGTTCCTCGGCTTCGAGCAGATCTTCAAGAACGCCCTCACCGGCCAGGGCATCGGCGGCGCCAAAGGCGGCAGCGACTTCGACCCGCACGGCCGCTCGGATGCCGAGATCATGCGCTTCTGCCAGTCGTTCATGAACGAGCTCTACCGCCACCTCGGCGAGCACACCGACGTGCCTGCCGGAGACATCGGCGTGGGTGCCCGTGAGATCGGCTACCTGTTCGGCCAGTACCGGAAGGTCACCAACCGCCACGAGTCGGGCATGTTCACCGGCAAAGGCGTGCAGTGGGGCGGCGCCGAGGTCCGCACCGAAGCGACCGGCTACGGCGCGGTCTTCTTCACGGCGGAGATGCTCGGCGTCCGTGGCGAGACGCTCGCGGGCAAGCGGGTCGGTGTGTCGGGCTCGGGCAACGTGGCGATCTACGCCATCGACAAGGCCCACCAGCTCGGTGCGACGCCGGTGACGGCATCCGATTCCTCCGGCTATGTCGTCGACGACGCCGGCATCGACGTCGGCCTGCTCCGCCAGGTCAAGGAGGTCGAGCGCGCTCGCATCGCCGAGTACGCGGCGCGCCGCCCGACGGCCCGCTACGTCGAAGGCGCACGCCCCTGGGAGGTGGCGGTCGACGTCGCGATCCCGTCGGCCACGCAGAACGAGCTCGACGCCGACGACGCGCGAGCGCTCATCGCGAATGGCGTGCGCGCCGTCGCCGAAGGCGCCAACATGCCCTCGACTCCCGAGGCGATCGAGCTCTTCCAGTCCGCGGGCGTCCTGTTCGGGCCGGGCAAGGCGGCGAACGCGGGCGGCGTCGCGACCTCAGCGCTCGAGATGAGCCAGAACGCCGCCCGCCAGCGCTGGACCTTCGACGACAGCGAGACGAAGCTGCGCTCGATCATGGCCGACGTGCACCACGCCGCGTTCGCCGCCGCTGAGAGGTACGGCCGCCCGGGCGACTATGTCGTGGGGGCGAACTCGGCCGGCTTCGAACGGGTCGCGCACGCCATGCTGGCGCAGGGTGTCATCTGACCCGGTCACGGCCGCGCAACGGGTGCCCGTAACGCTGTGCGGATCGACGTCTCAGCTCTTCACGTGAACGTCGATGCCGTCGGCCGCCGCCGTTTCTCCCGCCGGCTGACGGGCGGATGACGCACGCAGACGGTCAGGCGTTGACGGCCGCCTCGGCTGCGGCGTCCGCGTCCGTCTTCTTGGGCGGCCACAGCTGCTCGATCAGCTGCGCGACCCAGGCGATGAGCTCGTCATCGCCGAGCGGCTCGCCGCCGGCCGACGGAAGCGGCACGACCATGGCCTCGCCTCCCGCGACGAGCTTGGCCCTGGGGTGCAGTCGCTGCAGGCGCACGCGCATCGAATCGGGCAGGTTCGCGGGCGCGATCCGCAGGTTCGGGCCCATCGCGACGACGTCGGCGAGCCCCGCCTGTCCCGCGCGGCGTCGCAGCCGCGCGACCGCGAGCAGCCCTTCGACCTCGGCCGGCGGCTCGCCGTAGCGGTCGGTCAGCTCCTCGACCACGAGGTCGATCGCGTCGGGCTGCGCGGTGACGGATGCCGCCGCCGAGAGCTTCTGATACGCCTCGAGTCGCAGGCGCTCGCTGTCGATGTACGACTCGGGGATGCGGGCCTGCACCGGCAGCTCGAGGCGCAGCTCGGCCGGTCCTTCGGTCTCTTCGCCCCGGAACGTGGCGACGGCCTCGCCGATCATGCGCAGGTACAGGTCGAAGCCCACGCCGGCGATGTGGCCGGCCTGCTCGGCGCCCAGGAGATTGCCGGCGCCGCGGAGCTCGAGGTCCTTGAGCGCGACCTGCATGCCGGAGCCGAGATCGTTGTTGACCGCGATCGTCTCGAGGCGGTCGGCGGCGGTCTCGCTGAGCGGCTTCATGTCGTCGTAGAGGAAGTACGCGTAGGCGCGCTCACGGGCTCGGCCGACCCGGCCGCGCAGCTGGTGCAGCTGGCTGAGACCGTACTTGTCGGCGCGGTCGATGATGATCGTGTTGGCATTGGAGATGTCGAGACCGGTCTCGACGATCGTCGTGCAGACCAGGACGTCCGAGCGCCGCTCCCAGAAGGCGTCGACGACCTCCTCGAGCGCGTGCTCGCCCATCTGGCCGTGTGCGACCGCGATACGCGCCTCGGGCACCAGCTCGGCGAGCTCGGCCGCCACGCGCTGGATCGACTGCACCCGGTTGTGCACGTAGAACACCTGGCCCTCGCGCAGCAGCTCCCGGCGGATCGCTGCGGTGATCTGCTTGTCGTTGCGCGGCCCGACATACGACAGGATCGGATGCCGGTCCTCGGGCGGCGTCTGCAGCGTCGACATCTCGCGGATGCCGGTGACTGCCATCTCGAGCGTGCGCGGAATCGGCGTCGCGCTCATCGCGAGGATGTCGACGTTGGTCTTCAGCTTCTTGAGCTGGTCCTTGTGCTCGACGCCGAAACGCTGCTCCTCGTCGATGATCATGAGGCCGAGATCCTTGAAGATCACCTTCTCCGTCAGGATCCGGTGCGTGCCGATGACCATGTCGACGGTGCCGTCGGTGAGGCCGGCGAGCACCTCGCGCGCCTGCTTGTCGCTCTGGAACCGCGAGAGCGCCTTGACCTTCACCGGGAAGCCGGCGAAGCGCTCGGTGAACGTCTCGAGGTGCTGCTTGACGAGCAGCGTCGTCGGCACGAGCATCGCGACCTGCTTGCCGTCCTGGATGGCCTTGAACGCGGCGCGTACGGCAACCTCGGTCTTGCCGAAGCCGACATCGCCGGACAGCAGGCGGTCCATCGGGATCGGCTTCTCCATGTCGGCCTTGATCTCGTCGATCGTCTGCAGCTGGTCGGGGGTCTCGGCGAACGGGAACGCCTCTTCGAGCTCGCGCTGCCAGGGGGTGTCCGGCCCGAAGGCGTGTCCCTTCGACGCCATGCGCGCCGAGTAGAGCTTGACGAGCTCGACGGCGATGTCGCGCACGGCACGGCGGGCCTTGCTCTTGGCCTGCGCCCAATCGCTGCCGCCCATCTTCGACAGCGAGGGTGCCTCGCCGCCGACATAGCGGGACAGCAGGTCGAGCTGGTCGGTCGGCACGAAGAGCTTGTCGCCGGGGTAGCCGCGCTTGGACGGCGCGTACTCCAGCACGAGGTACTCGCGCACGCTCTTCACCGCGTTGCGTCCGCCGCTGGACACCTCGCGCTGCGTGAGCTCGACGAACTTGCCGATGCCGTGCGTCGCGTGGACGACGTAGTCGCCGGCCTTCAGCTGCAGCGGGTCCACGACGGCCTTGCGCCGCGATGCGAGCTTCTTGACGACGCGGTTGTCGCCGCCGATCGTGCGGCCGTAGAACTCCGACTCGGTGAGCACGGCGAGCTTCGCGTCCGCCGCCTCGAATCCGCGCTCGAGCACGCTCAGCACCACATGGGCGACGCCGGGCTCGGGGGCCTGCAGCACCTCGTCGACCTTGCGCGCCGCGATGCCGCGCTCGGCGAGCACGTCCCGCGCACGTTCGACGAGGCCGGCTCCGGATGCCGCGACGACGACGCGCCAGCCGTCCGCCAGGAGCGCTCCGACGTGCGCTGTCGCGCCTTCCACGTTGCCCTGGAACGACGGGACCGCCGACCCCGGCACGCGGATCGCGGCGGCGGCCTCGAGCGCGACGTCGATGTCGTCGTCGATCAGACCTTCGGCGGCGGCATCCGCCTGTCCGGAATCGAAAGCGCTGAGACTCCACCAGACGCCGCCGCGCGCGCGGGCGGCCTCACGCACTGTGGGAAGAGCCAGGAAGTCGCCGGCGCCCAGGTCGATCGGGGTGCTGGCTCCGGCCGTCGCCGCGCTCCACGCCGCCTCGAGGAACTCACGGTTCGTGTCCCCGAGGGTGATGGCGCGTGCGACGGCGCGCTCAGGATCGACGAGCGCGACGGCCGACCCCTCGGGCAGATAGTCGACGACGGCCACGAGCCGATCCACGACGGCCGGGAGCAGGGACTCCATGCCCTCGACCGGGATGCCCTCGGCCATCTTCTCGAGCATGCCGGCAAGGCCCGGCAGCTCGTCCTTGAGTTCTCGGGCACGGCCGCGCACCGCCTCGGTGAGCAGCAGCTCCCGGCTGGGCAGCAGGGTGACCTCGCGCACCTCGCCGGGCAGCGACCGCTGATCGGCGACAGAGAAGGCGCGCATCTCGTCCACCTCGTCGCCGAAGAACTCGACGCGGTACGGGTGGGGTGCGGTCGGCGGGAAGACGTCGAGGATGCCGCCGCGCACCGCGAACTCGCCGCGCCGCGACACCATGTCGACGCGGTGATAGGCGAGTTCGACGAGCCGCGCCGACACGTTGCCCAGGTCATGCCCGCGGGCGCCGACGACGAGCTCGATCGGCGGGACATCGGTGAGTCCGGCCGCCAGCGGCTGGATGGCGCCGCGCACCGAGGCGGTGATCACGAGCGGCGTCGCGGCATCCCAGCGCGCGATGCGCGTGAGGATCTCGAGCCGGGTGCCGACGGTCTCGGCGCTCGGGCTCAGCCGCTCGTGCGGCAGTGTCTCCCACGCCGGGAAGTGGAGCACCTCGGCGCCGGGCAGCAGCGCACCCAGCGCGGGACCGAGCGACTCCGCACGGCGACCCGTGGGCGCGATCAGCAGCACCACCGGTGGCTTGCCGGCGGCGCGGCGGCGCTCGATCAGCGCGGCGAGGAGCGGAGCGTCGAGTCCTTCGACGAGCGAGAAGTCGGCATCGACGGATGCCGCGGCCACCGCGTCCCGAAACGGCTCAGCCTGCTCGAGGGCGCGAACGATCCCGGGAACTGTCACCGCACGAGTCTAAGGCGCAGGACCGACACCGGGCTCCGCGGGCGCGGGAGCAGCCCCTCGGGACGGACAGCGGGCTTCTCGGGCGAGAGAGCGAGCCGCAGCGTCGCCGTAGGCGAGCAGCGCGCTCCGGCGCCGGGCGGACTCCTAGGATGAGCCTGTGAGCCAGCCCGCCGCCCCTGACGCGCCTCAGAACCCGCCCGTCCCGCCCGGGGCGTGGGCGCCGCCCGCTGCACCACCGTTCGGACCGCCAGCGGGAACGACCGCGGGCCCCGCGCAGGCCGCCGGTGGACAGCCGGGGGTTCCGCCCGGCTGGTCCGCGCCTCCGGCAGGAGCGTACGCCCCGCCGCCCGGGTACGCCCCGCCCGTCGGCTACGCGGTCGCGCCCGGTACGGCTCCCGCGTACGGCGGCCCGCCGGCGCGTCGCAGCAGCGTCCTCGGCGTCGTCGCTCTCGCCCTCGCCCTCGTCGCGACGGTCGGGGCGGGCATCATGGGCGCGATCGCGAGCTACCGGATCGGACTCGGCGCCGGTCGCGAGATCACCGCGCGGGCGCTCGACGCCGACTTCGACTGGTCGATCCTCACTCCGGTACGGGACTGGGTGATGCTGGGCGAGGTCGCGTTCTGGGTCGGCACGGCCCTCGGCGTGTGGGCTCTGGTGCAGGGCGTCGTCGCGATCGTGACGGCGCGCGGACGCGGCGCCGGCATCGCCGCGGTGATCGTCGCCGCCCTCGGCCCGATCGTCTTCGGCGGCGTGGTGCAGGGGTTCCTGACCGCCGGCCTCGCCGCCGGCACCGGCATGGGCAGCTGACGGGTCGCACGAACCCTCGGCCCGCGGCATCCGTCCTCTCCGTTGCTGTTTCCTCAGTTGAGGACCAGAGCCGAAACGAGGGCCGATCTCGGCCCGCGTCTCCGCACCTCGGCACCATTCCTCAACTGAGGAACGCGGATGCCTCAGCCGGCGATCAGCGGACGCGAGAGGTCAGACGCGCGGCGCGTGGTGCTTCTGCTGCGCGGCCAGGAGGCCATCAGCCACGAGCTGCTCGATGGCGTCCGCGGCGTCGCCGATGAGGATCGGCAGGTTCTTGCGCTCCGTGGCGCCGAACGGGTCCAGCACCCAGTCGGCGGGATCCTGCCGCCCCATGGGACGCCCGATACCGACGCGCACACGCGGGAACTCCGCCGTGTCGAGCGCTTTCGCGACGTCGCGCACGCCGTTATGACCGCCGTGGCCACCGCCGACCTTGAGCTTGATGGTGTCGAACGGGATGTCGAGCTCGTCGTGCACGACCACCACGTGGTCGGGGGCGATGCCGTAGAACTTCGCGAGCCCGGCGACGGGTCCGCCCGACACGTTCATGAACGTGTTCGGCTTGGCGAGGATGAGCTTGGCCGCACCGGGACGCAGCCACGTCTCGACGACGCGCGCGTTCGCCTTGTGCGCCTTGAAGGACTCGCCGCGCCGCCCGGCGAGCTCGTCGACCACGAGCTGTCCGACGTTGTGGCGCGTGAGCTCGTAGCGCGGGCCGGGGTTTCCCAGTCCGATGATCAGCCACGTCTCTGCCATGTCATCCATCCTGCCCGAGCGGGGCGGCTCCCCGCGAAATCCCGAACGGCACCCGGTGAAACGAAGGCGAGGGGGCGCGGCATCCGCACCCCCTCGCCTTCGTGAAGGAATTACTCGGAGGCGGACTCTTCCGACGCCTCGGCCTGCTCGGCGGCGACCTCGGCATCGGCCTCGGCGATCTCGTCCTCGGCGGCGAGCGTCGCAGCCGGGACCGAGATGGCGACAATGAGCAGCTCGGCGTCGGCGATGAGGACCGACCCCTTCGGCAGCTTCAGGTCGGCGGCGGTGATGTGCGTGCCCTCCTCGAGGCCCTCCACGTCGACCTCGATGTGCTCGGGGATGTGCGTGGCCTCGGCCTGCAGGGTGACCGTCGTGTTGTCGAGGTTCGCGATCGTGCCGGGAGCGGACTCGCCCACGACGACGATCGGCACCTCGATCTCGACCTTCTCGCCCTTCTTCACAACGAGCAGGTCGATGTGCTCGATGACCTGGTGCACCGGGTCCTTCTGCACATCCTTGACCAGCGTGAGCTGCGACTTGCCGTCGAGGTCCAGCTCGAGCACCGCGTTCGCGCGGCGGATGAGCAGCGAGACCTGGTGGCCCGGCAGGGCGACGTGCACGGGGTCGGTGCCGTGACCGTAGATGACGGCGGGGATCTTGCCGGCGGCGCGGAGGCGGCGGGCGAAGCCCTTGCCGAAGCTCTCGCGGAACTCGGCCTGGACCTTGGTATCGGGCTCGGACGACATGGGGTTCTCCTTGTGGGCGCACTGGCCCGGTAAGCTGCGGCGCGTGGCCGTTCTGACTCGGCCTGCGCGGTGGCGGGCCCGGGGTATTCGGGATGTCTTCGACTCGAACGCACGCGCGTGAGGAAAGCCCGTTGGGCCGGCATCACTGCGTCGATCACGGATGCCGCAGCCCACCGGAATCGACGGGCGCGAGGCATCCCTCGCCGAAGTTCGACACGAGTCTACCAGCGCCCCCGCTACGATGAGGAACGCACTGCTTCCCGCTCCCACGGAGGACCCCATGGACTACGGCTTCTTGAGCCACGCTCTTCTCTGGCTCATCGGCGCCATGGCCGCGGTCGGTGCCCTCCTGACCGCGCTGGCGTTCTGGAGCCTCGGCCGCCAGGGCTACCGCAAGGACTGATACCGCTCGAGCGCCGCCAACGCGGCGTCGACGACATCGGCCAGCGGCGGGTCGCCCGCCACGACGACCCCCGCCTCATCCGGCTCGAGGTGCTCGAGCGTCTGCAGCTGCGAGATCAGCAGCGACGAGGGCATGAAGTGCTCGCGCGAGCCCATGCGACGCGCGAGCTCGTCCCGCGGCACGCGCAGTTCGACGAAGACGACGCCGGGTGCCGCCGCTCCGCCACGGATGCGGTCGCGGTACCGGCGGGCGAGTGCCGAGCAGGCCATCACCACTCCCCCGGGCGCATCACGCAGCGCCGCGGCCACCACGTCGAGCCACGGCATCCGATCTCCGTCGTCGAGCGGGAACCCCGCGGCCATCTTGGCGACGTTCGCCGCGGGATGGAGATCGTCCGCATCGACGAACGGCAGTCCGAGGCGCTGCGCCAGCGCCAGACCGACGGCGGATTTGCCCGAACCGCTCGGTCCCATCACCACGATCCGCGCCGCCGCTGTGGGGCTGAGGTCGGCGGCTCCCGGCGCGGCGTGCTCCGGCAGAGTGGGCTCCGGGAGGGGGGACCCCGGAAGGAAGGGCTCGGTCACGACGGCCACGGTAGCCCACCGCCGGACGACGCGTCACACCCGGCCGGTTCGGAGTGTGAGCGTCCCGCCGCTGCGGCGTAACACGGACCCGTCAGACTCTAGGCTGAAAGAGACGATCTAACCTCAGGAGCGCGTGTGTCTTCGAACGACCCTTCAGCGAGCGGCAATCAGGCCGAGACGAACATCTCGACGGATCAGGACCAGGCTCCTGACGAGGCGACGACCGCGCACGAGGCCGCACCGGCACCCGAGGACGTGGCCCGCCAGACCCCGGAGCCGAAGGGTCCCGGGGCCGATCGTGTGGCCACGGCGAACATCGGCGTCGTGGGTCTCGCGGTGATGGGGTCGAACCTCGCGCGCAACCTCGCCAGCCGCGAGGGAAACACCGTCGCGGTGCACAACCGCAGCCGGTCCAAGACCGACGAGCTGCTCGCCGCCCACCCCGAGGCCGGCTTCGTGCCCGCGTTCTCGTACCAGGAGTTCGCCGCGTCGCTGCAGAAGCCGCGCGCCGCGATCATCATGGTGAAGGCCGGCCGCCCCACCGACGCCGTCATCGACGCGCTGGTGGAGGTGTTCGAGCCCGGCGACATCATCGTCGACGGCGGCAACGCGCTGTTCACCGACACGATCCGCCGCGAGAAGGCCGTGCGCGAGACGGGCATCAACTTCGTCGGCGCCGGCATCTCGGGCGGCGAGGAGGGGGCCCTCAACGGCCCGTCGATCATGCCCGGCGGCTCCGACGAATCGTGGGTGACCCTCGGCCCGATCCTCAAGTCCATCGCGGCGGTCGCCGAGGGCGAGCCGTGCGTCACGCACATCGGCCACGACGGCGCCGGCCACTTCGTGAAGATGGTGCACAACGGCATCGAATACGCCGACATGCAGCTGATCGCCGAGGCGTACGACCTCATCCGGCGCGGCACCGGCAAGACGCCGGCCGAGATCGCCGACGTGTTCGCCGAGTGGAACCGCGGCGAGCTGGAGTCGTACCTCATCGAGATCACCGCCGAGGTGCTCCGCCAGGTGGATGCCGAGACCGGCGGTCCGCTCGTCGACGTCATCCTCGATCAGGCCGGCGCCAAGGGCACCGGCGCGTGGACCGTGCAGACCGCGCTGTCGCTCGGCGTGCCGGTCTCGGGCATCGCCGAGGCCACTTTCGCCCGCTCGCTCTCGTCGCACCCCGAGCAGCGCGAGATCTCGCGCGACCTGCCCGGCCCGGGCGAGGGCCTCGCGGTCGAGGACGCCGACGCGTTCATCGAGGACGTGCGCCTCGCGCTGTACGCCTCGAAGATCGTCGCGTACTCGCAGGGCTTCGACGAGATCCGCGCGGGCGCTGCCGAGTACGACTGGCAGATCGACCTCGGCGCGGTCTCGAAGATCTGGCGCGCGGGCTGCATCATCCGCGCGCAGTTCCTCAACCGCATCGCCGACGCCTACGACGAGACGCCGGATCTTGCCGTGCTGCTGACCGCGCCGTACTTCGTCGAGGCACTGGGCCGCGCACAGGGCGCCTGGCGCCGGATCGTGTCGACGGCGGCCGGTGCCGGCATCCCGGCCCCCGCGTTCTCATCGTCGCTGTCGTACTACGACGGCCTGCGCGCCGAGCGCCTGCCGGCCGCGCTCATCCAGGGTCAGCGCGACTTCTTCGGCGCCCACACCTACAAGCGCGTCGACAAGGACGGCACCTTCCATACGCTGTGGTCGGGCGACCGCACCGAGATCGAGGCCGAAGACACCCACTGACGCGGGTCCGGCGCGCCGGACACCACGTCAGGTCGACACATCAGCTCGAAACACCGAGGGCGGGTCTCCATCACGGGGATCCGCCCTCGGTGCGTATCTGCGTCCGCGCCCCGCGTCAGCCCGCGTGGCCGTTCGGCACGGGCTTCACGTTGTGGTTGCGGCAGAACATGTTGCCCGGATCCCAGGTGTGCTTGACCGCGGCCAGACGCGCCATCGTCGCCGGCGGGTACATGCGCTGGGCGATCGTCTCGTCCGTCGAGACGGTGAAGTTGCCGTAGACGCCTGAGCCCTTGGCCTCGACGGCCTCCCACTCGGCGGTGACGTCGGCACGCCCCGCGTCGTCGAGCATGCCGGGGATGTCGAACGCCCCGGCCATCGCGAACCACGTCGCGTCACGCGCCGGGAAGGCCGTGTCGTCCTGTGCGACGTCGCCGTACGCGCCGCCGAGCGAGCGCAGCAGCACCACGGAGGCCGGGTGCTGCTCGCGGAACGCGACGAGGCGGTCGATGGCGTCGTCGTCGAGCGCCCCGAGCAGCGTGTTCCCTCCGACGAAGCCCGGCATCGGCTGCTCGGGATCGAACTCGGGGGCCTCCAGCAGCACGTCGGGGTAGTCCTGCACGCCGAACTCCCTCTCGGTGACGCCGGGCACACCCGCGAGCGGCGCGAGCGCACGACGGGCGGCGTCCTCATCGGTGCCGGCCCACACCGCCGTGATCGAGGCGCCCGCCGGCGCATTCGGGTCCATCGCGGGGACGTCCATGTAGGTGACGGTGAGCTCTCGCGGGGCGTCGGCCAGGACATCGGCCAGCACCCGCAGGACCGGGCGCGCGTCCCCCTCGAGCCCGTAGACGGCATGCACGACGCCGTCGAGCGGGTGTGCCTCGAAGTCGAACCGCGTCACGACGCCGAAGTTGCCGCCGCCGCCGCGCAGCGCCCACAGCAGCTCCGGGTGCGAGGTCTGGGTCACCTCGACCACGTCGCCGCGCGCGGTGACGAGCTGCGCCCCCACCAGCTGATCGGCGGCGAGTCCCCACGCCCGCACCATCCAGCCGATGCCGCCACCGAGGGTGAGACCGCCCACGCCCACCGAGGCCGTGTCACCCGAGCTGAGCCCGAGCCCCCGTTCGGCGAGCGCATGGGCGACGCCGCCCCAGAGGGCACCGCCGCCGACGCGCACACGCGTGCCGTCGACCTCGACCGCGTCGAGGGCCGAGATGTCGAGGGTGAGGCCACCGGGCACCCCGCCCCAGGCGCTGTGGCCGCCGCCGCGGATCATGATGTCGAGCCGCTCGGCTGCGGCGTAGCGGACGGCGCCGCGCACGTCGTCGACGCTCGCGGCGCGGATCACGGCAGCAGGTTCGCCGATGCCGGAGTGGAAACGGCGGGCGGACTCCCACTCGGAGTCGCCCGGACGGATGACGGTGCCGACGGATCCGGCACTGAGGTCGTCGTTGCTCATGACGGCAACGCTAGAGGCCCCCGCCGACATCGGGGAAGATGTTCGCCGTCAGCGAGAGAGCGCCTTCCGCCGCGGGGTGTCCCCGTCCGGCGTAGGCTCGCGTGGGTGACGAGCATCCTCTACATCGGCGGTACCGGAACGATCAGCGCGGCGTGCGTGCGCCGCTCCGTGGCACTCGGGCACGAGGTCGCGGTGCTCAACCGCGGCACCGCGAGACGCCCGCTGCCGCCGCAGGTCGAACTGATCGAGGCCGACGTGCGCGACGCCGGCGCAGTGCGCACCGCCCTCGGCGACCGCCGGTTCGACGTCGTCGCCGAGTTCCTGGCCTTCACACCCGAGCACATCGCGACCGACCTCGAGCTGTTCGAGGGCCGCATCGGGCAGTACGTGTTCATCAGCTCGGCATCCGCCTACGAGAAGCCGCCGCGCCGGATGCCGGTGACCGAGTCGACGCCGCTGCGCAACCCGTTCTGGCAGTACTCGCGCGACAAGATCGCGTGTGAGGACGTCCTCGTCGCCGCACACCGCGAGCGCGGCCTGCCGGTGACCATCGTGCGGCCGTCGCACACCTACGACGAGCGACTGCTGCCGACCATCGGCGGCTGGACCGACATCGCGCGCATGCGCGCGGGGCGCCCCGTCATCGTCCACGGCGACGGAACGAGCCAGTGGACCATCACGCATTCCGACGACTTCGCGGTCGCGTTCACCGGGCTGCTCGGCAATCCGGCCGCGATCGGCGAGGCGTTCACCATCACCGGGACGCACGCGCCGACCTGGAACCAGATCTACGGCTGGCTGGCCGATGCCGCGGGGGTGGACTCCCCCGACCTCGTGCACGTGGCCTCCGACACGATTGCGGCGTTCGCGCCGGAACTCGGGCCCACTCTCATCGGCGACAAGGCCCATTCGATGCTGTTCGACGCGTCGAAGGTGACGCAGCTGGTGCCCGACTTCCGCACCACGATCACCTTCGACGAGGGCGCCCGCCGCATCCTCGCCCACTACGACGCGCACCCCGACGAGCAGCGGATCGACGAGGGCCGCGACGCGCTGTTCGATCGCATCGCGGCCCATGCGCGCTCGGCCGGCCGATCAGCGTCGGGCTGATCAGCGTCGGGCTGATCAGCGTCGGGCTGATCAGCGTCGGGCTGATCAGCGGCGCCGGCCGATCACCGGCGGGTGATCTCGCGCACCGAGCCCTTGTCCAGACGCAGCCGGCGCCGGGCGCGGCGCGCGACAGCGGAGTCGTGCGTGACGACGATGAGCGTGAGGCCTTCCGCGTTGAGAGCCTGCAGCACCGAGAGGATCTCGTCGCGCATGCTCTCGTCGAGGTTGCCGGTCGGCTCGTCGGCGAGGAGGACGCGCGGGCGCTTCACGATCGCGCGCGCGATCGCGACCCGCTGCTGCTGGCCGCCTGAGAGCTCACCGGGGCGGTGGTCGGCGCGGTCCGCGAGACCGACGTGCGAGAGGGCCTCCGTGACGCGGGCGGAGCGCTCGTCCTTCGACAGCCCGAGCGGCTCCAGCGCCATGTCGACGTTCTCGTGCGCGGTGAGCGTCGGGATGAGGTTGAACCCCTGGAACACGAAACCGATCTCGTGCGCGCGGATCCGCCCCAACTCGCGGTTGCTCGCCGTCGCGATGTCGATCTCGCCCAGGTGCACCGAGCCGGTGCTGGGACGGTCGAGCGCACCCAGCAGCTGCAGCAAGGTGGACTTGCCCCCGCCGGTCGGTCCCTGGATCGTGACGAAGTCTCCCGCGTCGATCGTGAGGTCGACGCCGGCCAGCGCCTTCACGATGCGGCCCTTCTGCGTGTAGGTGCGGGTGACACCCTCGAGCCGGTACTGCGCCGGGGCTGCGGCATCCGGAGCCGAATGGGCCTCGGTGTCGATCATGGTCATGACGTGCTCTCCCTTCCTGGAGGCGGGTTCTGCGGAGATGGCTTCTGCGGAGACGGGTTCGGGGGCGGTGCGGATGGCGTCGGACATCGGATGCCTCAACCGACCGAGCGGAGCGCTTCGGCGGGACTCAGCCGCGCGGCCCGCCAGCCGCCGAACGCGCCGGCCACGAGGCCCCCGAGCACCGCGATGCCGACGGCCGCGACGACGACCCAGAGCGTGACCGGCGCCTGCAGCACGATGTCGGCTCCCGTCTGTTGCATGACCGCAGCGCCGAACGGGCCACCGCGGGACACCGCGCCCCCGCCGTCACCGGGGCCGAAGCTCTCGGCGGCGGGAGCCGTCGAGATGGTGGGCGAGATGAGGTTGATGGCCAGGATGCCGGCGAAGCCGATCAGGAGACCGGCGACACCGCCGATGAGCCCCTGCACGACCGATTCGCCCGCGACCTGCCCCACGACGCGGCCGTTGGACCAGCCGATCGCCTTGAGCGTGCCGAACTCGCGGGTGCGGCGCGAGACGCCCGAGATCGTGAACAGCACCGCGAGCACCAGTGCGACGACGAGCACGATGAGGGACAGCCAGGTGCCCAGGTTCGTGATCAGCGACGACGCGCTCGAGAGCGACCCCGACACGGTCGAGGCGAGCTCGGACTGCGAGCTCACGGTCGCCTCGGGCAGCTCCTCCTGGAGCGCCGTCTGCACCGCCGAGATGTCGTCGGAGGTCTCGGCCTGCACGTAGACCGTCGAGATCACGTCTCCCGCGCCCGAGAGCTGCTGGGCCACGTCCAGCGGGATGTACACGTTCGACGCAGTGTCGGCCTCGTCCGAGGTCGATGCCGCGATCCCGACGACCTCGAACTCCTCGCCGCCGACGTCGATGGTGTCGCCGACCGCGAGGTCGGCGGTCGCGGCGTAGATCGCATCGAGCACCGCCACGTACGCGCCGGCGTCGGATGCCTCGAGGCCCCGGCCGTCGCCGAGTTCCACAGCGGACAGCGGACCCACGGCATCCGCCGACGGGTCGATGCCGAGCACCGTGAACGAATCCACGTCGAACGAGCCGCCGACGAATCCGCCGCCCCCGGCCTCGCCTTCGGTCTGCTGCGGGGGCATGGCCTGGGTGGAGTCCCCCGAGTCATCAGGACGCTGGGGCAGCTCCCCGGCGAAGGTCATGTTGGTGAGGCTGAGCGCACCGGATGCCGCGGCCACGCCCTCCACGCCGGTGACGGTGTCGAGCGTCGACACGTCGAGGGTCGAGCGCATGGGCTCGGTCACCAGGCGCGACTGGCTGAGCTCGGTGGTGCCGTCGTCGGTGGTCTCACCGCCGTCCTCGGCGAAGTCGAAGCGCGCGCCGCCCTGCCCGGGCTCGGCCTGCGCGCCCGTGACGGTGAGGTCGGTGCCGACGCCGTACACCGACTCGAGCGCCTCGGCCTGCGCGGCGCTGACGCCGGCGGCGAGCGAGTTCACGATCATCACGAGCGCGATGGCGATCGCGAGGCCCGCCGCCACGATGATCGTCTGCTTCTTGCGGCCGGCCAGCTCCCGCCGCAGATAGGTCAGGTACATGGGTCTCCTCTCGGCGGGCGGAATGCCGGCCGTCGAGGGGAAGCTACGGAGCCCGCTCATGTGCGCCGCCAGCGGGAGCTATGGAGACGGTATGAAGCCGGATGCCGCGGCGAAGCCCGCGTCGGCGGCGCGGTTCACAGCCGGCGCATAGCGGGCTCCATAGGAACCACATAGGAAGACCGCCACACTGGACGCATGACCAACCCCCCGCCCACCCTGCTGCGTCCCGACGGCTCGAACCTCCGCGTGCTCGTGGTGGACGACGAGCAGATGCTCACCGACCTGCTGTCGATGGCGCTGCGCATGGAGGGCTGGGAGGTGCGGACGGCCGGCTCGGGGTTCGAGGCGCTGCAGGCGGCGCGCGAGTTCGAGCCGGACGCCATGGTGCTCGACATCATGATGCCCGACCTCGACGGCATGGCCGTGCTGCAGCGGCTGCGTCAGGCCGGCGACGACGTTCCGGTGCTGTTCCTGACCGCGAAGGATGCCGTGAACGACCGTGTCGCCGGGCTCACCGCCGGCGGCGACGACTATGTCACCAAGCCCTTCAGCCTCGAGGAGGTGGTCGCACGTCTCCGCGGCCTCATGCGCCGCGCCGGGACCGCCCACGCGGCAGGGGCGGAGCCGATCCTCCGCGTCGGCGACCTCAGCCTCAACGAGGACAGCCACGAGGTCGAGCGCTCGGGCGAGGAGATCGAGCTCACCGCCACCGAGTTCGAACTGCTCCGCTACCTCATGCGCAACCAGCGCCGCGTGGTCTCGAAGGCGCAGATCCTCGACCGCGTGTGGAACTACGACTTCGGCGGCCGCTCCAGCGTCGTCGAGCTCTACATCTCGTACCTGCGCAAGAAGATCGACGCCGGTCGCGAGCCCCTCATCCACACCGTGCGCGGCGTCGGCTACATGATCAAGGCGCCCCAGTGACCGACAGGACCGCCGGAGGACCCGCGGCGAAGACGGGGACGGATGCCGCGGCCGGCGCCTCGGCGGCCGCCGAAGCCCCCCTCGACGCGTCCGACACCGCGACCGGCTCGCCCGCCGACAGGCCGCTCCCCCGCCGAGCGCCGTGGACGCTGCAGCGCAAGCTCATCGTCACGGTGGTGGGCATCACGTCGTTCATCATGGTGCTCGTCGCGGTCGCGACCAGCGCGATCCTCGGCAGCGTCCTGGAGGACGGCCTGGCGAAGGACCTGGAGTCGCAGACCGCACGCACCGCGAACATGGTTCGCGGACCCATCGCCGCCGGCTTCACGGCGGAGCAGATCCTCGCCGAGCAGCCGATGCCGCCGGGAACCCTGCTCGTCGTCGAGACGCCTCCGGATGCTCCGACGGCCGCCTACACCGCGGAGGATGGCTCGGTGGAGGCCCTCACCGAGGACCAGATCGCGCAGCTCATCGAACGCATCCCCGACGAAGGCCCCCTCGTCGTGAAGATCGACGACGTGGGGACCTTCCGCGTGCAGGGAGAGCCGGTCGGGGGATCCATCGTCGTCCTGGGACTGTCCCGCGACGACGTCGCGGCGACGATCGGCCGCATGCTCACGACGATCGGCCTCCTCACGGCAGGCGGGCTCCTCCTCCTCGCGGTCGCCACGGCCTGGACCATCCGCCGGGGCCTCGCGCCGCTGCGCGCCGTCGCCGACACCGCGGCCAGGGTCTCGACGCAGCGGCTCGACCAGGGCGAGGTCACCATCGCCGAGCGGGTGCCGGCACGTGAGGCCGACCCCCGCACGGAGGTCGGCCGGGTGGGAGAGGCGCTGAACACGCTCCTCGACCACGTCGACGAGTCGCTCACGGCGCGTCAGCGCAACGAGGAGCGCATGCGCGCGTTCGTCGCGGACGCCAGCCATGAGCTGCGCACTCCGCTCTCGTCGATCCGCGGCTACTCCGAGCTCTCGCTCAAGGCGCTCAGCCGCGGTCAGGGCGCCGCCACCATCGAGACCACAGAGGCGTCGCTCGAGCGCATCCAGGCGCAGTCGCTGCGCATGACCTCGCTCGTGGAGGACCTGCTGCTGCTGGCGCGCCTCGATGAAGGCCAGGAACTCGTCTACGGCACGGTCGACCTGACGCGGCTCGTGATCGACGCGGTCGGCGATGCGCGGCCCACGGGTCCCGACCACGAGTGGGTGCTCGAGGTGGGCGATGAGCCCGTGCTCGTCGCCGGCGACACCGGCCGGCTGCACCAGGTCGCCGCCAACCTCCTGGCCAACGCCCGCACCCACACGCCGGCAGGTACGACCGTGACGGTGGGCGTCGCTCGCGACGACGGCACCGCGGTACTCCGGGTGCACGACAACGGACCCGGCATCGATCCGTCGATCAGCGACGAGCTGTTCGAGCGGTTCTCGCGCGCCGACCGCTCGCGTGCGCGCCAGACCGGCGGCACCGGCCTCGGCCTCTCGATCGCCCGAGCCATCGTCGATGCCCACGGCGGCAGCATCCGTGTCGACAGCGTTCCCGGCGACACGACGTTCGAGGTGCGCCTGCCCGCTCGACCCGCCGGCCCGGCCTGAGCCCCGGCCCTCAGTAGCCGCTGAAGGCGTCCGTGGTGATCGAGCGGGCGCGCTCGAGCGCCGGTGCGAGATCGGCGATCAGGGCCGCCGGGCCCGAGATGTACGCGTGCCGCGAGGCGATGTCGGGCACCACACGCAGCAGCCCGTCGGCGTCGAGGCGCACGCCCCGCGCCCAGACCCAGTGGTCGGGCAGGTCGGCCGGTCGATCGCGCGTGAACACGATGACGTGGGCTCCGGATGCCGCGATCTCGTCGCGGTACGCGAGCTCCGAGGAGTCGGACGCGACGTAGACCAGCACGATGTCGCGGTCGAGGCCCGCTTCCTGCGCGTGGCGCAGCTGCGACACGAACGGCGTGACGCCGATGCCGGCGGCCACCATCAGGATCGGCGCGGCGTCTCGCTTGGGCAGCAGGAAGTCGCCCCAGACGCCCGTGATCGCAAGGGCGTCGCCGGGTTGCACCTCTGCGAGCGCCTTCTTGTACGAGCTCAGCGGCTTGGTGGTCTTGCCGTCCTTGAACGCGACCTTCAGGAGCGGCAGCTCTTCGGGGGCCGACGCGATGCTGAACTCGCGGCGCGTGCCCCGGGCGTCGGGGTGGCGGTGCGGCACCTCGAGCTCGAGGTACTGACCCGGGAGGAACGCCAGCCGGTCATGCACCCGGAACGTCAGCTCCTGCACGCTCGGCGTGCGCTCCGAACGCGACACGAGGGTGAGCCGCACGGCCGTGCGCACCGCGAACGCGAAGGCCACGAGGTTTCCGACGAGCAGCGCCCGCTCCTGGCCGAGGGTGATGTCGCCGATGGGGATGGGCCAGCCCGCCAGCACGCCGACGACGGTGGCCACCGTGAGCTGCTGCCAGCGCCGCGGCGGCAGCGTGAGCGGCTCGGAGAGCATGAACGCGCCGAGGAAGAGGAACGGGGACGACCAGAGCACCGGCCACAGCACGTCGAGCACATCGAGGTCGACCCCGGCCGCCTGGTACTGCGCAGCGGTGCGGAAGACCGCCACAGCGACCGCGAACACCAGGAACACCGCGACCACCCTGAGCTTCTCGGTGCGCACCAGCACCGCGAGCCCGAGCAGGATCACGGGCGCCGCGAGCGCCGGCGTCCCGACCCACCATGACGACGCGCCGAGATCCGGCCACACCAGGCTCAGCAGGGTGAGCACCGTCGCGCCCACGGCTGCGGGGTTGAAGATGTGGCGCCCGCGCCAGGCGAGCACGTACTTCGACAGCGACGCGACGGCGGCCGCGATCACGATCCCGAGAAGACCGGCGAGCTCGATCGTGGGACGCAGCACGAACAGCAGGATGTGCGCCGTGATCAGCGAGGACTCCAGGCGCCAGGGCAGGTTCAGCAGGCGCTGGGCCGCGGCATCCACCCCCACGCACACGGCCGCGAGCACGGCGAGCGTCACCACGAGCTGCAGCGGATCGGGGCCGACGAGGCCGAAGAACGACAGCAGCAGCGCCACGACGGCCAGCGCGGCGAGCGCGAGGTAGACGAGGCGGTACATCGACATGCGGCCGAGCACCGCGAAGACGCGGTTCCAGACGGCGGTGAGGGTGCCCATCGGGGTCACACCGGCTGCAGGGGCTCGTGGGGGCCCGCAGGCGGGATGACACGGATGCCGTCGCCCGGGCGCACGATGCCGCCCTCGAGCACGACCGACATCACGCCCGCCAGGCGCACGGTGGCGCCCGTGTCGTCGACGTGGACCAGCTCCTTCATCAGCCCTGCCGAGACGCCGTCGATCTGCACGCAGGGGTTGCGGAGGCCCGTGATCTCGACCACGGCTTCGTCGCCCAGTTCCAGGCGCGTGCCGCGCGACAGCCCGAGCAGGTCGATGCCCGCGGTGGTGACATTCTCGCCCAGCGCACCCGGGTGCACCTCGTGGCCCCGCTCGGCCATGTCGTCGAACAGTTCGGCGTGGATCAGGTGCACCTGCCGCAGATTCGGCGTCGTGGGGTCTCGCCGGATGCGGGACAGGTGCTGCACGGTGGTGCCGGCGTGGGCGTCGCCCTCGACGCCGAGACCCGCGATCAGGGCGATGCTCTCGCGCGTCGGCTTGCTGAAGCGATGCGCGTCGTCGCGCGCGACGGCGACGACCTGTCCGGTGGGGGGTTCGGGGCGGGGTTCGGTCACTGCTCAAGGCTATTCGGTCGCGAAGCCGGCGCGGTCCGGGCCCCGCGGTCCGTTCGCACGAACAGATCGGCGCGGCAGCCCGGAGACCACTCCACGCGGCCGTCCGTGGTCATGCGCACCCAGTCGACGCCCCACTCGTGAGCGAGGCGAGGGCCGCCGTCGAAGAACAGGGCCGTCGCGACGGCATCCGCGATCATCGCATCCTGCGTCACCGCCCACGTCGCGGCGATCGTCCGCACCGGCTGCCCGGTGCGCGCGTCGAGCACGTGGTGCAGGATCGTGCCCACAGCAGAGGGCCATGAGCGCCGGTTGACGGCGGAGCCGCAGAGCGCGGCATCCGTCACCGCCCACACGCCGATCGCACGACGCGGATCGAACGGATGCTCCAGCCCGATGCGCTGCGGCCGCCCCCGCACCGCGAGGTCGCCGCCGGCGTCGACCGTGATGTCGCCGGTCTCGGTGCGCATCAGGATGCCGAGCACGAGGTCGACGAGGCGGCCCTTGCCCAGGGCGCCGACGTCGATGGTGGCGGGCTCGATGAGCGCGAGGCGCCCCTCGTCCCAGGTGAGCCGCTGCCGCCAGTCGGCCGGGGCAGGGAGCGCCCCATGGTCGTGCAGCGTGTACCCGGCGTCGTAGCCGAGGGCGTCGAGCGACGCCCCGATGAGCGGGTTGACGGCGCCCTGCGTCGCCTTCGAGAGGGCCGCGAGGGCGTCGAGCATCGGCACGGCGTCCGCGGGCGCAGGGATCGTGCCCCCGCTGCGCCCGAGGGCGGTCACCGCAGAGTCCACGCGGAACCGCGACCACGTGCGGTCGAATTCGTCGATGCGGGAGGAGACCTCGTCGCGCACCGCCGTGGGCAGGCGGTGCTCGGTGACGATCTCCCACGTCGTGCCGATGGCGTCGAAGCGCCACGGCGCCGGCGCCCCTGTCACGGCCTAGCTCGCCGCCTCGGCCTTGATGGTCTCGATGGCCTCGTTGAACCCGTTGCTGGTGAGCGAGGATCCCGCGACGCGGCTGACCTGGATGTCGTCGATGTCCTGTCCCACCACCACGTCGGCGATGCCGCCGATGAACTCGCCCTGGTACTGCTCCGATTCGCGCTTCTGCGGGTCGCCGGTCACCTCGACGTCGGTGATCACGTCACCCTCGAGGGTGACGGTGACCGAGATCGTCTCCACCGATTCGGGCGTGGCGTACGAGCCGTCAGCCGTGTAGGTGCCGTCGGCGTACGAGCCGGTGCCTGCGGAGCCTGCGTCGGTCGAGCCGGTGTCGGTGCTCTCCGTGGTGTCGGTCGTGGCCGGTTCCTCGGCCTCCGATGCCGTCGGCGCACAGCCGGCGAGGAGGGCGATCCCGGTGACGGCGGTCAGCGCGGCCCCGGCGCGGCCGGGGCGGGAAGCGAGTGCGGTGCGGATCATGACGGTCCTCCTGGCTCGTGGTGCTCGGTCGGTGCTCGGTCGGTGCGAGCGGCGGACGCAGCAGCGTCGGGAAGATCCTGCCAACCCGTCCTATGAGCCGCCTTTGAGCGCGTCGGCGGAGGACGACGTCGTGCCGCGCGCACGCAGTGCGGCCTTGAGCGCCTCGACCGCGAGGAAGATGCCGATCGACACGACGATCGGAAGGATCCAGGATGTCGCCGCCAAGGGCCGCGAATCGAACAGCACGTTCATGGCCGGCACGTACGTGTAGATCACCTGGAGCACGATCAGGGCGATGGCCGACCACCAGACCGCGCGGTTTCCGCGCAGCACGTCGAGCGTGAGGCTCGAACGGCTGAGGAACCGGCAGTTGAACAGGTACGCGAGCTGGCCCAGCGCCAGCATGAGGACCGCTTCGGTGCGGGCCACCTCGATGTCTTCCCCCGCCGCGACGACGCCGTAGAAGACGCCCATCGCGGCGCCGCCGATGACGAACGACACGAGGAGCACGAACCCCAGTTCGCGGCGATCGATGATCGGGCCGCCGGTGGCGCGCGGCGGACGGCGCATGATGCCGCGCTCGGCGGGCTCGTACGCGAGCGCGAGCGACAGGGTCACTGCCGTCACCATGTTGACCCACAGCACCTGCACGCTCGTGATGGGCAGCGCCAGACCGAAGACGACGGCCACGAGGATCACGAGCGACTGCGCGCCGTTGGTGGGCAGCAGGAACACGATCGACTTGCGGAGGTTGTCGTAGATGCGCCGGCCCTCGGCGATCGCGCTGCGGATCGTCGCGAAGTTGTCGTCGGCCAGCACGAACTCGGCGGCCTCCTTGGTGGCTTCCGTCCCCTTGATGCCCATGGCGATCCCGACGTCGGCGCGCGTCAGGGCGGGCGCGTCGTTGACGCCGTCCCCGGTCATGGCGACGACCTCGCCGTGCGACTGCAGCGCCCGGACGATCCGGATCTTGTGCTCGGGGCTCGTGCGGGCGTACACGTCGACGTCGCGCACGACCTCTCGCAGCTGCTCCTGGCTGAGCGCCTCGAGCTCGGCGCCGGTGAGCACCTCGGCGTCGGCGCCCGCCAGACCCATCTCGTGCGCGATGGCGAGGGCTGTGCCGGCGTGGTCGCCCGTGATCATCTTCACGCGGATGCCGGCGGTGTGGCAGTCCGCGATGGCCTCGACCGCTTCGGGCCGGGGCGGGTCGACGATCCCCCACAGCCCGATGAACTCGAGGTCGATGAGGTCGTCGAGCTCGAACTCGTCGGTGGTCGGCCGCACCGGCTTGCGCGCCGCCGCGAGGACGCGGAGACCCTGCGAGCTCAGGTCGGCGACGGCCGCGTCCCACCGGGCGAGGTCGAGCGGCTCCGACCCGTCGGCGCCGCGCTGCGTGAGCGACCGCTCGAGCAGCCGGTCGGGCGCGCCCTTGACGAGGATCGCCCGCGACACCTCGCCGGCCGCGCCACCCGAACGGGCCCCTTCGTTGAGCGTCGCCATCAGCTTGTGGGCCGAGTCGAACGGGATGACGGCGACCCGGCGCCCGCCGGCGCTCCCGACGCCGCCCTTCATCGCGACGACCTTGAGGGCGCCCTCCGTCGGCTCGCCCACGAGGTTCCACGCGCCGTCGTCGCCGCGCACGATGTGCGCGTCGTTGCACAGCGTCGCGATCGCGAGGATCGCGGCCAGATCGCCGCGGTCGGCGGCCGCCCCCGGCACCGCGTCCGCGGCCGTGCCCGTGCCCGTGCCCGTGCCCGTGCCCGTGCCCGTGCCCGCCGGGACGATCTCGCCCTCGGGGACGTAGCCGAGCCCGGTCACGTCGTACTGGCCGAGCGGCGTGACGATGTGCCGCACCGTCATCTCGTTGCGCGTCAGCGTGCCCGTCTTGTCGGAGCACACCGTCGTCACCGAGCCGAGCGCCTCGACCGCGGGGAGCTTGCGGGTGATGGCGTTGTGGCGGGCCATCTGCTGCACGCCGATGGCGAGGGGGATCGTCACGAGCGCCGGCAGGCCCTCGGGGATCGCCGCCACGGCGAAGCCGATCGCCGCCGAGATGAGCTCGGGGTACGGCATCCCGTGCAGGAACCGCCCGATCATCATCATGATCGCGGCCATCGCGAGGATCACGACGGTGAGCACGCGCCCGAAGCCGTCGAGCTGACGCGTGAGCGGGGTCGCGAGCGACTCGGCCTCGTCGGCGAGGCTCTGGATGCGGCCGAGCTCGGTCGTGGGGCCCGTCGCGGTGACGACACCGCGCCCCTGACCGGCACTCACGATGGTGCCCGAGAAGGCCATCGATCCCCGGTCCCCCACGCCCGCCTCGGGCGCCGACGGTTCGGTGGTCTTCGACGACGGGACGGACTCGCCGGTGAGCGCGGCCTCGTCGATGCGCAGCTGGAACGCCTGCAGCAGCCGCAGATCGGCAGGCACCTTGTCGCCCGGCATCAGCCGCACGACATCGCCCGGCACCAGATCGGCAGCAGGCACGGTCACCCAGCCGCCGTCGCGCCGCACGCTGGCGTCGGCCGACAGCATGCCCCGGATGCCGGCGAGGGCCTTCTCGGCGCGCCCCTCCTGGATGTACCCGATCACGGCGTTGATGACTGCGACGACCATGATCACCCAGAAGTCGAGCCAGTCCCCCATGAGCGCCTTGATGACGGCGGCGCCCAGCAGGATGTAGATCAGGGTGTCGTTGAAGTGCGCCAGGAAGCGCAGCACCGCCGGCTTGCGCACGGGATCCGGCAGGCGGTTGGGACCGGCGATCTCGAGGCGCGCCTCGGCGTCAGCCGCCCGCAGTCCCCCGGCGTCGGCGTCGAGCTGCGCCAGCACCTGCTCGACGGGAAGCCCCCAGGGACGGGCGACGGTGAGGCGGGCCTCCGTCATCTGTCCGGAGTCGAGCGGTGCGGAATCCAGCGGCTGCGTCATGGATGCTACGTCCTTCCGTCGCCGCCGCGGAGTCGGTGGTGAGACCCTGTGCCGGCGTCAGGCCGCCCCGTCGAACATGCTGGTGACGGAGCCGTCCTCGAACACTTCGTGGATCGCCCGTGCGAGCAGCGGGGCGATAGGCAGAATCGTAAGGCTCGGGAACCGCTTCTCGTCGGGGATCGGCACCGTGTCGGTCACCACGACCTCGTCGATCGCCGGGCTCTGCAGCCGCTCGGCCGCCGGATCGCTGAAGATCGCGTGTGTCGCGGCGACGATGACCTTGGTCGCCCCATTGGCCTTGAGCGCCTCGGCGGCCTTGACGATCGTGCCGCCGGTGTCGATCATGTCGTCGACCAGCAGGCAGACGCGGCCGTCCACCGCGCCGACGATCTCGTTGACGGTGACCTGGTTGGCGACGTTGGGGTCGCGGCGCTTGTGGATGATCGCCAGCGGCGCGCCGAGGCTGTCGGACCACTGGTCGGCGACGCGCACGCGCCCGGTGTCGGGCGAGACGACGGTGAGGCGCTCGCGGTCTGGTTCACTGAGCGTGTTCTCGAAGTACTCCAGCAGCACCGGCTTGGCGAACAGGTGGTCGACCGGACCGTCGAAGAAGCCCTGGATCTGCGCGGCGTGCAGGTCGACGCTCATGATGCGGTCGGCCCCCGCGGTCTTGAAGAGGTCGGCGACCAGTCGCGCGCTGATCGGCTCGCGGCCGCGGCCCTTCTTGTCCTGGCGGGAGTAGGGGAAGTACGGCGCGACGACGGTGATGCGCTTGGCCGACGCGCGCTTGGCGGCGTCGAGCATGATGAGGGTCTCCATCATCCACTCGTTGACCGGCGGCCCGAAGCTCTGGATGAGGAAGAGGTCGCAGCCGCGGATCGAGACCTCGAACCGCGTCAGGATCTCGCCGGACGCGAAGGTGCGGTACTCGGTGGGCACCAGCTCCGTGCTCAGCTGCTCGGCGACCTGCGCCGCGAGCTCGGGGTGCGAGCTCCCGCGCGCGATGACGAGCCGCTTCTTCGTCTTGGCGACGAGGCCCGGGGCGATGTCATTCGCCCGGTCGAGTTCAACGGTCTTCTTCTTGCGCGCCATCGTCCGCCTTCTGTGCGCTGCGGGCCTTGGCGGCGACGTCCGCCGCTCCGGTACCCGGTCTGTTCTGCTCGACCCACCCCTCGACGTTGCGCTGAGGGGCCACGCTGAGAGCGAGAGCACCGGCGGGCACATCCTTTCGGATGACCGCCCCCGCCCCCGTCTTCGCGCCGTCTCCGATCCTAACGGGCGCCACGAAGACGTTATGCGAGCCGGTGTGCACTTCGTCGCCGATCTCGGTGCGGTGCTTGGTCAGGTCGTCGTAGTTCGCGGTGATCGCACCCGCGCCGAGGTTGACCCCGCGGCCGATCGTGGTGTCGCCGACGTACGACAGGTGTGGCACCTTGCTGCCCGCGCCGATCGTGGAGTTCTTCGTCTCGACGAAGGTGCCGATCTTGCCGTTCTCCCCGAGGTAGGTGCCCGGTCGGAGGTACGCGAACGGGCCGACCGTCGCGCGGGCGCCGATGACGGCGAGCGTCGCGTCGGTGCGGGTGACGGTGGCGTCCTCGCCCACCTCGCAGTCGACGAGGCTCGTGTCGGGCCCGACGACGGCACCGGTCGCGATCGTCGTCGCCCGCAGGATGTGCGTGTTCGGGAGCACCGTGACGTCGGGGGCGAGCGTCGCGGTGACGTCGATCCAGGTCGTCGCAGGGTCCAGGATCGTCGCGCCCTCGAGCTGCCAGCGGCGCACCGTGCGGGCGTTGAGCAGCCGAGCGGCCTCGGCCAGCTGCACGCGGTCGTTGACGCCCAGGGCGGCGGCGGCATCCGGAGCGGTCTGCGCCGCCACGGCGAGGCCATCGCCGCGCAGCAGCTCGACCACGTCGGTCAGGTACTTCTCGCCCTGCGCGTTGGCGGTTCCGACGAGCGCCAGCTCGGTGCGGAGCGCCTGCAGCTGGAAGACGTACACCCCCGCGTTGATCTCGGAGACGGATGCCTCATCCGCCGCCGCATCCTTCTGCTCCACGATCCGCGACACGGCGCCGTCGGCGTCACGGATGACGCGGCCGTAGCCTGTGGGATCGTCGAGCGACGCGCTGAGCACCGTCGCGGCGACGGCACCGTCGCGGTGCCGGCGGACGAGCTCGGCGAGGGTATCGGCATCGAGGAGCGGCACATCACCGCTCAGCACGAGCACGTCGCCCGTGAAGTCGTCGAGCGCGTCGAGGGCCACCTCGACCGCACGGCCGGTTCCCGGGATCTCGTCCTGGTCGACCACGATGACACCTGGCGCGGCCTCGGCGACCGCACCCGCGACGAGGTCGCGCTCGTGCCGCACGACCACCACGACCCGCTCCGGCTCGAGGGCGAGGGCGGTGTCGAGCACGTGCCCGACGAGCGGGCGACCCCCGATGCGGTGCAGCACCTTCGGCAGCGAGGACTTCATGCGGGTGCCCTGGCCGGCGGCGAGGACGATGATGGCCAGAGCGCGGTCGCGGGGGGTGTCGGTCATGCTCCGCCGCCAGGACTCGAACCTGGGCCTCACAGCTCCAAAGGCTGTCGTGCTGCCATTACACCACGGCGGACCACGGCGACCGATGCTCCGGATGCCGCCCGACAAGTCTGCCAGACCGTGTCGCCGGGCTCGGCCCGCGCTCGGGTGCACGACACCGCGATAATGGGGGCATGACGGGGCAGAGCGACGAGGTGGACCGCATCGTCGAGGCGTGGACGACGCAGCGCCCCGACCTCGACTTCTCGCCGCTGGGCGTGCTGTCTCGCGTCGACCGGCTGTCGCGTCACCTCGACCGGGCGCGCCGCGACGCGTTCCGCCGCAGCGAGCTCGAGCCGTGGGAGTGGGACGTGCTGTCGGCCCTGCGTCGCGCCGGCGAGCCGTTCCAGCTGAGCCCGAAGCAGCTGCTGCAGCAGACGCTCGTGTCGAGCGGCACGATGACGAACCGCATCGATCGCCTGGTCGGCCGCCGGCTGGTGCGCCGCGAGTCGGACCCCGACGACGGTCGCAGCGTGCTGGTCACGCTGACCGACGAGGGGAAGATCCGGGTGGATGCCGCGATCACGCGTCTCGTCGATGCCGAGGCGCTCCTCCTCGACACGCTCTCGCGCGGCGACCGCGAGCGGCTGGCAGCCCTGCTGCGCAAGCTCAGCCTGGGCTTCGACGCCCAGGACTAGATCGCTGCGCTCAGCCGATCTGCTCGGTGAGCTCGAACCAGCGCTCCTCGACGTCGTCGCGCTCCTTCTCGAGGTCGCCGATGCGCGCCATCTCCGCTCCGAGGCCCACATAGTCCGCCTGGTCGTGCTCGGCGAGCGCGATGCGGGCGGCACCGATCTGCGACTCGAGCTTCTCGAGCCGACGCTCGAGCGCCGACACCTCCTTCTGCGCGGCGCGCAGGTCGGCCCCCGACAGCGAAGGGGACGCGGATGCGGGGGCTGCGGCATCCGCTGCGGCGCCGCGTCTCGTATCGTCACGCTCGCTCAATGCCCGGGCGCGCAGCCGCAGATACTCGTCGACGCCTCCCGGGAGGTGGCGCAGGTGGCCGTCGAGTATCGCGTACTGCTGGTCGGTGACGCGCTCGATGAAGTACCGGTCGTGCGACACGACCAGGAGCGTGCCCGGCCAGGAGTCGAGCAGGTCCTCGATGGCGGCCAGCATGTCGGTGTCGAGATCGTTCGTGGGCTCGTCGAGGATGAGCACGTTCGGCTGCTCGAGCAGGATCAGCAGCAGCTGCAGCCGGCGCTTCTGACCGCCGGAGAGGTCCTTCACCGGCGTCGAGAGCTGCGCACTCTGGAAGCCCATGCTCTCGAGCAGCTGGCCGGGAGTGAGCTCCTGCGCCTTGGAGCCGGCGCCGAACGTGTAGGTCGTGCGCAGCCGCGAGATGACGACGCGCACCGGATCGTTGAGATGCTCCTCGAGCTCGTCGAGGCGCTGTGTGAGGGTGGCGACCTTCACGGTCTTGCCGCGCTTGACACGCCCCGACGTGGGCTCGACGTCGCCCGACACCAGACCCAGGAGGGTCGACTTGCCGGCGCCGTTGACGCCGAGGATCCCGGTGCGCTCGCCGGGTGCGATCCGCCACTCGACCGGATGCAGCACCTCGCGGCCGTCGTAGGCGACGGCCGCGTCGAGGAGGTCGACGACGTCCTTGCCGAGGCGCGAGACGGCGAGCGAGCGCAGCTCGGTGGCGTCGCGGATCTCGGGCACGTCGGCGATGAGGACGTTGGCGGCGTCGATGCGGAACTTCGGCTTGGACGTACGGGCCGGAGCGCCGCGGCGCAGCCAGGCCAGTTCTTTGCGGGCGAGGTTCTGCCGCCGCTGCTCGATCACCGCGGACTGGCGGTCGCGCTCCACCCGCTGGAGGATGTACGCCGCATAGCCGCCCTCGAACGGCTCGACGATCCGGTCGTGCACCTCCCACGTGGTGTTGCACACCTCGTCGAGGAACCAGCGATCGTGCGTCACGACCAGGAGGCCGCCCTGGTTTGCGGGCCACCGGCCCTTGATGTGCTCGGCCAGCCAGGAGATCGCCTCGACGTCGAGATGGTTGGTGGGCTCGTCGAGGAAGAGCACGTCGTGGTCGCCGACCAGCAGCGTCGCGAGCGACACGCGCCGGCGCTGGCCGCCCGATAGGCCCGCCACGGGTCCGTCCCAGGGCAGATCGCCCAGCAGCCCCGCGATGACATCGCGCGCCCGGGGGTCGCCCGCCCACTCGTGGTCGGGGCGATCGCCGACGACGGCCTGGTGCACCGTGAGCGTGTCGTCGAGAGTGTCCGCCTGGTCGAGCACGCCGACACGGATGCCGCCGCGCACGGTCACGCGACCGCCGTCTGGTTCGAGCCGGCCGGCGAGCATCGCCAGCAGGCTCGACTTGCCGTCGCCGTTGCGGCCGACGACGCCGATGCGGTCGCCCTCGTCGATGCCGAGCGAGACCCGGTCGAAGACGACCTTCGTCGGGAACTCCAGATGCAGGGCCTCGGCCCCCAGAAGATGTGCCATGTCCCCTCCAGGCTAGGCGAGGTGCGGGGCCCGGCCGCGCGCGGGACGCCGAGGAGACCTGGTCAGCACACCTACCGCACATGGTCGTGCTCGACCCCGCACTCGCGACCGGCCCGGCAGCGATGTGTTCCCGCCGGAGGTCCTGCGCGCCGAGCGACCGCGAGTCAGTACCAGATGCTCAGCCGCGGCGCCGTGTGCCAGCCCAGCACGCGAGCGGCGGCCGCGGCATCCGTCGTCGTGATGCGGCCCGCCGCGGCGAGCGTCGCCGGCGACACCGCCCCGAGGTAGGTGGCCGACAGCTCGGTGATGCCGAGTGCGACCTCCAGGGCCCCCTCGGGCGACTCACCGTCGGCGAGAGCACTCACCCGTCCGACGCCCTCAGCGTCGACCTCGAGCAGATACCGTCCGCTCGAGAGCCCCAGCGGGTCGGACACGTCGAGCACGAGCGTGCCCGCGGCGCCGTAGCGGCGTGTCTCGAGGCATGCCGCCACGTCGATGATCCGCACGTACTGGTGGTCGCGCACCGTCACCTTCGCCGCCCGCTGGTCGGCGATCATCCACAGCAGCGGCTCGTCGATCGAGAGCTCTCCCGCGTGCACCTCGGCGACCAGGTCGAGCTCGAGGAGGAACCGCCAGAGCGCGGCGTACGCGTCGTCGGTCTCGGCCAGGAGGTAGTGGACGGTGACCGTCGCCTTGGTGAAGTCGTCGTGGTTCTCGCGCACGGCGTAGACCGCGGCACCGCGCACCTCGCCTGCGGCGTCGGTGTACTGCACGGCGCGCTTCTCGGTCGCCTTCTCGGCGCCGGGCCATACACCGGAGACGTTGTCCCAGTGACCGCCCGGCACGTCGATCTCACCCGGGAAACGGTGGCGCACCTGCTCGTGCAGCGCCGGCAGCAGCTCGCGGACGCGCTCGCGGCTCACGAAGTCGATGCGCCCGGCAGGCTGCGGACCGATCCATGACGCGCGCTTGGTCTCGATCCGCCACGACGCGCCTGCCGCGGCCGGCGCGAATCCGTAGCGGCCGTACAGCGGCGACTCGCTCACGGTGAGCATCGCCATGGGGATGCCGGTCGCCTGAGCGGCCCGCAGCTCGCCCTCGAGCATCGCTCGGGCCACGCCGCGCCGGCGGTGGGTGGGCGCCACCGTGACGGCCGAGATCGCGCACGACGGGATCGCCGCGCCGCCGGGCACAGTGAGCTCGCCGAGCCAGGAGGCGATGGTCGCCACCGGCGCGTCGGCCATGGGGCCGAGGGGATCGTAGACCCCCGTGAGCCGCCGGTAGCCGCTGCGATCGCGCGACGCCGCGACCTGCTCGTCGGTGCGTTCCCCGTCCTGGAAGCCTCTCGCCACGCTCTGCAGCCAGCCGACGAACCCGTCGTGGTCGACCGGGAGGCGGCGGTAGTCGAGGCCGTTCGCGGCGAGCCGCGTGCGGGACTGCTCGTCCACGGGTCCGCCGCGGAACGCGGCGTGCTCGGACTCGCCGGAACCGCGCGTGGAATCGACGGTGTTCATGGTGTCTTCCTCTCTGGGGTCAGGACGCCGGTCTCACGCCACCACGCGCGCGCCGGCCACCGGCCCGTGCACGTGGAGCGCCTCGTACCCGGCGGCCGAAAGCGTGATCTGCAGCTCGAGTGCCGACTCGGGATCGACCGCCAGGAAGGCCAGCGTAGGGCCGGACCCCGACACCAGCCCGGCCAGCGCTCCGGACTCCTCACCCAGCTCCAGCACCTCGCGCAGCTGCGGCCGCATCGACAGGGCGGCGACCTGCAGGTCGTTGCGGGTGTGCTCGGCGAGCGCGACCGGGTCGCCGGCGCGGAGCGCCTGCAGCACCGTGGGGTCGACGGCGGGCACGCGGGCGGCGGTGGCGATGTCGGGGCGCGCCCGCAGCTCGTCGAGATGCGCGTACACCTCGGGCGTCGACAGTCCGGCCTTCGACGGCACCACGACCCAGTCGAACCGGCCCTTCGCGAGGGCGGGGCTCAGCTGGTCGCCGCGGCCGGTCCCGATCGCCGTTCCGCCCATGAGCGCGAACGGCACGTCGGCGCCGAGCCGGGAGGCGAGCTTGTGCAGCTCGGCGGTGCCCAGCTCCGCACCCCACAGCGCATCGCACGCGACGAGGGCGGCCGCGGCATCCGCTGATCCGCCGCCCATCCCGCCCGCGACCGGCACGTGCTTGACGATGTCGAGGTGCACGCCGCCGTCGTATCCGATGCGCTGCGCCACGAGCCGCGCCGCGCGCACCGCGAGGTTGCGATCGTCAGCCGGCACGCCCGCCACGTCGACGGTGCCCGAGATCGCCACGGTGAACTCGTCGGAGGGCGACGCCCACACGTCCTCGTACAGCGACACCGCTTGATACGCCGAGGCGACGTCGTGGTAGCCGTCGTCGTGCACACCGCCGACCTCGAAGAAGAGGTTCAGCTTTCCCGGGGCCCGCACCCGGACGCCGTCGGCGGCGAGGGCCTGCGTCACCGGTTCGCCGATTCCGCCCAGAGGTCCACGTCGATGCCGTCCGACAGCGCGTCGATGCGCTCCAGCTCCTCGGTGTCGAACGCCGGACCCGCGAGGGCCTCGAGGTTCTCATCGAGCTGCGCCGGGCGCGACGCGCCGATCAGCGCGGAGGCGACCACCGGGTCGCGCAGCACCCACTGGATCGCCATCTGGGCAAGCGTCTGCCCGCGCTCCTTGGCGATGACGTCGAGCGAGCGGAGCGTCGAGAGGCCCTTCTCGCTCAGCGATCCGGCGGGAAGCGACGCCCGCTTCTGGGCGCGCTCCGCCGAGCCGTCGCCGAGGTACTTGTCGGTCAGCAGGCCCTGCGCCAGCGGCGTGAACGCGATCGCCCCCATGCCCTCCTGCCGCAGCACCCCGGTCAGGCCGTCTTCGACCCAGCGGTTGAGGATCGAGTACGACGGCTGGTGGATCACCAGCGGCGTGCCGAGCGAGCGGGCGACGGATGCCGCGGCCGCCGTGCGCTCCGCGCTGTACGACGAGATTCCGACGTAGAGGGCCTTGCCCTGACGTACCAGGGTATCGAGCGCGCCCACCGTCTCTTCGACCGGGACGTCGGGGTCGACGCGATGCGAATAGAAGATGTCGACGTAATCGATGCTCATGCGCTGCAGGGACTGCTCCGCGCTGGCGAGCAGGTACTTGCGCGAGCCGCCGTTGCCGTACGGCCCGTGCCACATGTCGTAGCCGGCCTTCGAAGAGATCATGAGCTCGTCGCGGTACGGCGCGAAGTCCTCCCGCATCATGCGGCCGAAGTTCGTCTCGGCGCTGCCGTACGGCGGGCCGTAGTTGTTGGCGAGATCGAAGTGGGTGATGCCACGGTCGAACGCGTGGCGCAGCAGTGCCCGCTGGTTGTCGAAGGGGATGTTGTCGCCGAAGTTCCACCAGAGGCCCAGCGAAACGGGAGGAAGGGTGAGGCCCGACGTGCCGACGCGGCGGTACTCCCTCCCTGCCGCTGAGCCCGTCGCAGCGTAGCGGTCGGCAGCGGCGGCGTAGGGGCGGTGGAGGTCTCCTCCACGGGACTGGTAGCGCGCGTCTTCGGTCACCGGTCCAGGCTATCGGCGCGGCGTGCGGAACGCAGGTGGCGCCCCCGGTGTGTGCTCCCCCGCACCGGTGCACACTGGACACACGGGATGCCAGCATGTCAAGGATGCGGTCGGAAACGTCTTCGTAACGGATGATGCCTAAGGTGACCACACCGGACGGCGACACCGCGTCGCCAGCGAAGGAGGAAATATGGCCGCACTCTCGGCTCTGCCGCAGCCCGCCCTCACGTGGACGGGACTGCTGGAGCGCGCGGACATCGCCGTCGACCGCGGCATCCTGCACGTCGTGCACGACGATGTCACGCCGGTCGAGGCCCGCACGACGGATCTCCTGCTCGCCGCCGGTGCCCTGGAGGCAGCCGGCATCGCCGTGACCCTGATCCGCCACGACCGCGCGATCCCCGCGCTGGCCGTCGACCTCGCCGATCGCGAGAGCGCGCTGGCCGCGCTCGCCGGCCTCTGCGCGACGGAGCCCGTGTACATCAAGGCGAAGGGGCGTCCGCCCGTGCTCGCCTCCGACGCCTCGCCGTTCCCCGCGGCCCCGTCCGGCGTCCGCGTCTACCGGCCGCGCATCAGCCGCAACGGCACGCTCCGCTACACCGCCGCCCTCGGCGCCCACCTCGAGTTCTGGCGCTTCGCCGACGACGTCGTCGAGGCGCCCCACGACAACGCCCTCACGCGCAAGCTCACGCCCGCCGACGATGTCACCTACAGGACCGTCGAGCGGTACGGGCGTGCGTGGCGGACGCTGGACGGCATGTTCGACCCGCAGCCGCACGAGTTCACCGAAGACGTCGACCTCGTCTTCTCGTGGGTGGACGGCTCGTCGAGCGCCTTCCAGCGCATGCGCGCCGCCCAGATGGCCGAGTACGTGGTCGGCGACGGCGACGACGGTCCCGCGCGCTACCGGCACGTGGACGAGCTGCGCTACGCGCTGCGGAGCGTCCACATGTACGCGCCCTGGGTGCGGCGGATCTTCATCGCGACCGACTCGCCGGCGCCGTCGTGGCTGCTCGAGCACCCGAAGGTGACGATCGTGCGCAGCGAGGAGTTCTTCGCCGACCCCTCGGTGCTGCCGACCCACAACTCGCACGCCGTCGAGGCGCAGCTGCACCGGATCCCGGGCCTCGCCGAGCACTTCCTGTACTCCAACGACGACATGTTCTTCGGCCGCCTGGTCGAGCCCGAACTCTTCTTCACCCCGGCGGGCGTGACCAAGTTCGTCGAGTGCGAGGTGCGGATCGGCGCCGGCGCCCCGGCGTCGCACCGCAGCGGTCACGACAACGGGCTCCGCGTCAACCGGGCCCTGCTGAGCGAGCGATTCGGCCGCACCATCGTGCGCGACCTCGACCACTGCGCGACGCCGCTGCGCAAGAGCGTCATGGCGGAACTCGAGGAGGCCTTCCCCGACGACTTCGCGCGGACCGCGGCATCCCGCTTCCGCTCCGCCACCGACATCTCGGTCACGAACAGCCTCTACCACTACTACGCCCTCATGACCGGGCGCGCGGTCGCCACTCACGAGCCGCGCGTGCGCTACGCGCAGACCACGATGGCGTCCGGGCTCCGGCGCATGCAGCGTCTCGCCGAGCGCACCGACGTCGACATGTTCTGCCTCAACGACGGCGGCAACGCCGAGGTCCCCGAGGACGTCCGGGTGCAGAGCCTCCGGGACTCGCTGGAGCGCATGTTCCCGGTGCGGGCGCCGTGGGAGCGCGCCGAGCTCAGCGCAGCAGAGGAATCGGCTCGGTCGGCGCATCCCTCCGGACGACGCTGAGCGGCGCGACGTCGGCGGCACGCAGCCGGCGCTGCGCCTCGTCGGCGTCGATGTGCTCCAGGGTCCGCGGCGCGTCGACCGGCACAACCGAATGCACGACGGTGTCGTCGTAGACGTGCACGAGGTTGAAGGCCTGCGCGCCGTCCTGGGGGCGGGTGCCGCCGACGGGAACCGTGAGGTCCTGCGCGTAGCAGGTGGACGAAGCGACCGACACCGGAATGCCGGCGAAGGTGGCGAACGTCGAGTAGTGCAGGTGGCCGGCGATGATGGCCCGCACATCGGTGCCGCGCAGCACCGCCGCCAGCCGTGACTGATCGCGCAGCTCGACGCTCGCAGCGAGCTGCAGCACCGCGGGAACCGGCGGGTGGTGCATCGCGACGATGGTGCCGAGCGGCGCCGGGGTGGCGAGCACCCCGGCCAACCAGGCCAGCTGCTCGTCGCGCAGCTCGCCGTAGTGGTGCCCCGGAACGCTGGTGTCGAGGGTGACGACGCGGAGCCCGTCGAGCTCGTCGACGCGGTCGACGGGACGCAGATCGGGGGCCTCGTCCAGCAGCTGGGCGCGGAACGCCGCGCGATCGTCGTGGTTGCCCATCACCCAGAGCACGCGCGCGCCGATCCGTTCGGCGAACGGCTCGACGAGGGCCCGCAGATCCGCATAGGCACCGCGTTCGCCGAGGTCGACGAGGTCGCCCGTGAAGACGACCGCATCGGGCCGCACGCCCGATGCCTCGATGACGTCCAGCGCGCGTGACAGCTGAGCCGCCCCGTCGAGGGCATCGAACAGGCGCGGCGTGGACGCCGCGCGCAGGTGGGTGTCACTGATGTGCAGCAGGATGCGTTCAGGGGCCGGGTGCTCGGCGGGTCGCATGTCGGTTCACTCCGGTCGGCCGCGAGGCAAGCTGCCCGTGTAGCGGGACGGCAGACGCAGAAATGTTACCGGCATGTTTCGGGCTATTCGGTCACCACACGGTGAACAATGACCAAACTCACACCGCGTCGGGATCTCCGGCCGCGTGCGCGATTCGGACGAAATCGTCGATCGAGAGGTCCTCGCCGCGCGCGGTCGGCGCCACGCCGGCGCTCTCCAGCACCGCGGACGCGGCGGCTGCGGATCCACCGAGCACCGCGGACGTCGCCTGCCGCAGCATCTTGCGCCGCTGCTGGAACGCCGCGTCGACGATGCCGAACGTCCTCCGGCGCAGGGCCTCGTCACCGCGCGGCTCCGCATCCCGGCGGAACCCGACCAGCACGCTGTCGACATTGGGGACGGGCCAGAAGACCTGTCGCGAGACGGTTCCCGCCAGCCGCCAGGGGCCGTACCAGGCCGCTTTGACGCTGGGTGCGCCGTACACCTTCGACCCGGGCGGGGCGGCGAGCCTCTCCCCCACCTCTGCCTGCACCATCACGACGCCGCGATCCAACCCCGGAAAGTGCTCGAGGAAGTGCAGCAGCACCGGCACGCTCACGTTGTAGGGCAGGTTCGCGACGAGCACCGCGGGGTCGCCGGGCAGCTCGGTGACACGCAGCGCATCGGCATCGACCACCGTGAGCGCCCCGTCCGCGACGCCGTGTGCGGCGGCGGTCGCGGGCAGACGCTCCGCGAGGCGGTGGTCGATCTCGACGGCGGTGACGGATGCCCCGGCCTCCAGGATCGCGAGGGTCAGCGATCCGAGACCCGGCCCCACCTCGACCACGCGGTCGCCCGGAACCACCTCGGCGACATTCACGATCTTGCGGACGGTGTTGGCGTCGACGACGAAGTTCTGCCCGAGCTTCTTCGTCGGCGTCACGTCGAGTTCGGCGGCGAGGGCACGGATCTCGGCCGCGCCGAGGAGTGTCACGGGCATGCGTTCACTGTACGGTGTGCGGGTGCGCAAACCCGGATCGTCCGAGGTTCGCCGACCGGCCGCTGATGACCTCGCTCCGGTCGCACCCGGCCGCTAGCGTACGACCATGAGCTCGACCGGATCAATCCCCGCAGACGCGTTCTCCCTCCGCAGCCCGTACGGGCGCCGCGCGATCGGCCTCTCGGTCGCCGCCGCGGTCGGCGGATTCCTGTTCGGCTTCGACTCGTCGGTGATCAACGGCGCCGTCGACTCGATCTCGCAGGATTTCGGGCTGAACGACGTCATCACCGGCTTCGTCGTCGCGATCGCGCTGCTCGGCTGCGCCGTCGGCGCGATCATCGCCGGCAACCTGTCGGACCGCTGGGGGCGCCTGCGGGTCATGTTCCTCGGCGCCATCATGTTCTTCGTCAGCTCGATCGGCGCCGGGCTCGCCTTCTCCGCCTGGGACCTCGCGCTCTGGCGCGTGATCGGCGGTCTCGGCATCGGCATCGCGTCCGTCATCGCCCCTGCCTACATCGCCGAGATCGCGCCGCGGCACATCCGCGGCGGGCTCGCCTCGCTGCAGCAGCTCGCGATCACGCTGGGCATCTTCGCCGCCCTGCTGTCGGACGCGCTCCTGGCGAACAGCGCCGGCGGCGCCGACGAGGTGCTGTGGTTCGGCCTCGAGGCGTGGCGCTGGATGTTCCTCGTGGGCGTCATCCCGTCCGCGGTGTACGGCATCCTGTCGTTCACCCTGCCGGAGTCGCCGCGCTATCTCATCGCGAAGGGACGGTACGCCGAAGCGAAGGAGATCTTCTCGCGCCTCGTGCCGGCCGCCGACCTCGACCACACCATCCGCGACCTGCAGACCGCGATCGAGAGCGACCGCAAGAACGCCGGCGTCTCGCTGCGGGGTCCCGTGCTGGGCCTGCAGCGGATCGTCTGGGTCGGCATCATCCTGTCGGTGTTCCAGCAGTTCGTCGGCATCAACGTGATCTTCTACTACTCCACGAGCCTTTGGCAGTCGGTCGGATTCGATGAGAGCGACTCGTTCACGATCAGCGTCGTGACCTCGATCACCAACGTGCTCGTGACCCTCATCGCGATCTTCCTGGTCGACCGCGTGGGCCGGAAGCCCATCCTGCTGACCGGCTCCGTCATGATGGCCGTGTCGCTCGGACTGATGGCGATCTCCTTCGTGTTCTCCGAGACGGATGCCGAGGGCGCGGTCACCTTGCCCGCACCGTGGGGGCCGATCGCGCTCATCGCGGCCAACGTGTTCGTCGTAGGCTTCGGCGCGTCGTGGGGGCCCCTCGTGTGGGTGCTGCTCGGCGAGATCTTCCCCAGTCGCATCCGCGGCAAGGCGCTCGGCGTCGCCGCCGGGGCGCAGTGGATCGCGAACTTCCTCATCACGATCTCGTTCCCCGCGATGTCGTCGTGGTCGCTGCCCCTCACGTACGGCATGTACGCGGTGTTCGCGGCGCTGTCGTTCTTCTACGTCCTGCTGCGCATCCCCGAGACCAAGGGCATGGACATCGAGCAGACCGAGACGCTCTTCACGCACAAGGGCGCCGCCACGCCCACGAGCTGAGACCGCGGCGGCTGCGGCATCCGTCCCGCCTCTAGGATGAACGGATGCCCTCGCTCGGCGAACTGATCGCACCACGCCGCCTGGGCACCGATTTCCGGTGGCTCCTCGCGTCCTCGTGGACGAGCAACCTGGGCGACGGCATCGCCCTGGCCGCCGCGCCGCTGCTGATCGCCTCGCTCACCTCGTCGCCCATCCTCGTGGCCGCCGGCGCCATGATGCAGTTCCTGCCGTGGCTGCTGTTCGGCCTGCTCGCCGGTGCCGTCGCAGACCACCACGACCGGCGGCGCCTGGTGATGCTCGCCAACGGTGTGCGGGCGCTCGTCGTGCTCGCCCTGGTGGTGTTCCTCCTCACCGGGAACGCGACCGTCTGGCTCGTGCTGGCGACCAGCTTCCTCTACGGCACCGCCGAGGTTTTCGCCGACTCGGCCGGCAGCACCCTGCTGCCGATGCTCGTCAAGCCCGCCGACCTCGGCATCGGCAACGCCCGCATGCAGGCGGGTTACCTCGTCGCGAACCAGCTCGCCGGACCACCGCTCGGTGCGTTCCTGTTCGCCCTCGGCTCGTTCTGGCCGTTCCTGCTGCAGGTGCTGTGCGTGTCGCTGGCGGTGCTGCTGATCTCCCGCATCGCACGCACGCCCGTCCCCCAGCATCCGGAATCGTCCCCCGGGACCAAGGTGCACGCGATACGCGAGGGGCTGCAGTGGCTGCGCCACAATGCGCCGGTGCGCACGTTGGTGATCATCATCCTGGTCTTCAACGTGACCTGGGCCGCCCCGTGGGGCGTCCTCGTGCTGTACGCCACCGAATACCTCGGCATGGGACCGGTCGGCTACGGCGCCCTGGCCACCGCCTCGGCGCTCGGCGGCTTCATCGCGATCTTCAGCTTCGGCTGGCTCGAGAAGCACGTATCGTTCTCGACGCTGATGCGGGTGTGCCTGTCGCTCGAGGTGCTCATGCACCTCTCGTTCGCGCTCACGACCTCGCCCGCGGTGGCGTTCGTCATCATGTTCGGCTTCGGCCTGTACGCCTTCGTGTGGGGCACGATCTCGACCACCGTCCGCCAGCGTCTCGTGCCGATGGAACTGCAGGGCCGCATCGCCTCGGTGAACATGGTGGGAGTCTTCGGCGGACTGGTGATCGGTCAGTTCCTCGGCGGGATCATCGCGCAGACGTGGGGGCTCACGGCGCCGTGGTGGTTCGCCTTCGCCGGCTCCGCCATCACCCTCGCCTTGGTGTGGCGGTCGATCTCGCACATCGCCGCCGCGAAGCCGGTGCTGGATGCGGAGTCGGCCGACGAGATCGATCGCGGGAGCGACCCGGGCGCCGGCGGCATGCCGCTGCCCGACTGACGCGGCTCGCCTACGGCTGAACGCGCTGTGCGAGCCGGGCGCCCAGCTCCTGCAGCCGCGGCACCCAGGGCGCTGCCATCTCGCCCGCCGCTGCGCGGCGAAGCGCCTCCGCGAAGGGGACCCACGCGCTCTCGCACACCTCTTCCGGATCGAGCGCCAGTGCCGGGTCGCCCGCCACGACCGCGACGTAGACGTCGAACAGCGCCGTCCGCTCGGTGAGCCGACCGACCAGGACCACGTCGTCGGCGCCGACCTGGACCCCGGTTTCCTCGACGAGCTCGCGCACCGCGGCCTGAGGGCTCGTCTCGCCGACGAGCGCGCTGCCGGCGGGGAACTCCCAGTCCAGCGGGAAATCCTTGGTGGCCGCGCGGCGCGTCATGAGAACGAGCCCGTCGCCACGCACGACGCACACCGACGCCACGATGTGGAACATCCCTGCCGGGAAGTCCGGGTCGCCGCGACGGTGCGTGCGTCCGGTCGGGATGCCGGCGGCATCCGTCACGTCCCACAGCTCGTCGTCCACGTCTGCTCCTCGAGGCTCCGGTCAGTCCTCGAACGAGCCGTAGGCCTCGAGGGTGTTGGCGGCGACCTGGGCGCAGAACTCGTCGACATCGACGCCGAGCTCGGCGGCCATGAAGCGCACGGTCACCGGCACCAGATACGGCGCGTTCGGACGGCCGCGGTGCGGAATCGGCGTCAGGAACGGGGCATCCGTCTCGACCAGGATCCGCTCGCGCGGCGTCACCGCGAGCGCATCGCGCAGGTTCTGGGCGTTCTTGAACGTGACGTTGCCCGCGAACGACAGGTAGTAGCCGCGCTCGGCGGCGATCCGCGCCATGGCGTCGTCGCCAGAGAAGCAGTGGAAGACTGTGCGATCCGGCGCGCCGACCCGTGCGAGGGTCTCGAGCACGGCGTCGTGGGCGTCACGGTCGTGGATCTGCATCGCGATCCCGTGCTTCTTCGCGAGACCGATGTGCGCCTCGAAGCTCTCGAACTGGGCGGGCAGGCCATCTTCGCCGGTGCGGAAGAAGTCCAGCCCCGTCTCGCCGATCGCCCTCACACGCGGCTGCGCCGCCAGCTCGTCGATGACGGCGATCGCCTCGTCGAGCCGGCCGGCGGCCGCGTATGCGGGCGCTTCGTTCGGGTGGATCGCGACGGCTGCCAGCACGCGGGGATGGGATGCCGCGGCCCATGCCGACCACCGGCTCGACTCGATGTCGCCGCCGGCCTGCACGACGCCGGCGACGCCGACCTCGCCGGCGCGCTGGAGCTGCTCGTCGAGCGACAGACCGACCTCGCCGTCCTCGATCTCGAGGTGCGCGTGGTTGTCGTACACCGGTACCGACAGCGGCTCCGGGGCGTCGGGATAGGTGACGTCCCGCGATCCCTTCTCGCGGGTGCGGACGTACTGCGAGGGGTCGGAGCCCTCCGCGGGGTACGGGACTGCGGCGGTCGCTTCACTCACTGATGTGTCCCACTTTCTTGCGCTCTTCGGCCCCGAACGCCGCCTTATCGGGACACGACGCCGCGAAATCGGGACATGGATATTGGTACCGAGTCAGACCGACTGCTCGACGCGCGGGAACAGCGGCGCCAGACCGTTGACCGACGTGCCGGGCTTCAGCACGCCCCAGGCGCCGGTCTCGCGGATCCGCTGGTCCTGGAGGCGCCCGAGCGACTCGGCGGCGCCGAGCGCGACCCAGAGCTTCTCCGTCGATTCCGGCATGACCGGCGACAGCAGCACCGCGAGCGCCCGCAGGCCCTCGACCGCCGTGTACAGCACGGTGCCGAGGCGCTCGCGCTGGGCCTCGTCCTTCGCCAGCGCCCACGGCTCGTTCTCGGTGATGTACAGGTTCAGCGCGTCGACGATCGTCCACACCGAGCTGATCGCCTCGTCGATGCGGAAGCGCTCGATCGCGGCGTCCGCGTTGGCCGCGGCATCCGCCACCGTCTTCTGGATGTGCACATCCGCCGCGGTGTACTCGGCGGGCGGCGGCACGACACCCTCGAAGTAGCGCTCGACCATGGCGGTCGTGCGCGAGGCGAGGTTGCCGAAGCCGTTCGCGAGCTCGGCCTGGTAGCGGGCCGACAGGTCCTCCCACGAGAACGAGCCGTCCTGACCGAACGCGATCGCCGACAGGAAGTAGAACCGGTACGCGTCCGAGCCGAAGACGTCGGTGATCTCGGTGGGCGCGATGCCGGTCAGCTTCGACTTCGACATCTTCTCGCCGCCGACGAGCAGCCAGCCGTGCGCGAAGACGCCGCGGGGCACTTCGAGGCCGGCAGCCATGAGCATCGCCGGCCAGATCACGGCGTGGAAGCGGAGGATGTCCTTGCCGACGATGTGGTACGCCGGCCAGCGGCGGGCGAACTCCTCGGGGTCGGTGCCGTACCCGATCGCCGTGGCGTAGTTGAGCAGCGCGTCGACCCAGACGTAGATGACGTGCGACTCGTCCCACGGGAGCGGGATGCCCCAGTCGAACGCGGAGCGCGAGATCGAGAGGTCCTTCAGCCCGTTCTTGACGAACGAGACGACCTCGTTCCGCGCCGACTCGGGGCGCACGAAGTCGGGCACGCTCGAGTACAGCTCGAGAAGCTTGTCCTGGAACTCGCTCAGCTTGAAGAAGTAGTTCTTCTCCTGGAGCAGCTCGAGCGGCTTCGAGTGGATCGCGCAGACCTTGAGGCCCTCGAACGCACCGGTGCCGTCGACGATCTCGGACTCGGGCTTGAACTCCTCACAGCCCACGCAGTACAGCGCCTCGTACTCGCCGGCGTAGATGTAGCCGCGGTCGTAGATCGCCTGCACGAACTGCTGCACGCGCTCCTCGTGGCGCTGCTGCGTCGTGCGGATGAAGTCGTCGTTGGCGACATCCAGCGTCTGCAGCACCGGGAACCAGGCCTCGGTGACGAGCTTGTCGACCCACTCCTGCGGCGTCACGCCGTTCGCCGACGCGGCACGCATCATCTTCTGACCGTGCTCGTCGGTGCCCGTCAGCATCCAGGTGTCGTCGCCCGCCTGGCGGTGCCAGCGCGCGAGGGTGTCGACCGCCACGGTGGTGTAGCCGTGGCCGATGTGGGGCACGTCGCTCGGATAGTAGATCGGCGTCGTGATGTAGAAGGACGAGGGGCCGGAAGTCACCCGACGAGTCTAGTTCGACGGGATGCCGCCGCCGCCGCTGTGACCGGACGCCGTCGGGCGCGTCGGGGAAACGCCCCGAACGTAATACTCAGGCGCTCTCGCGCACCACGAGGGTCGTCGGCAGTGTGATGGGCGCGGGGTGCGCGCCGGCGACGCGCAGACCGGCCAGGGAGGACGAGCGAGGAGCGGATTGCTTCAACTGGTCGCGCCGGAAGGCGGTATCCGGTAGGTTCTCGCTCAAGTCGGTGGTCTGCACATTCTCAGACCTATCCGGCGAGAGGCTGTGGGCGCCTCAGTTTGGGCGTCGGCCTCCTCCGAAGGAAGGTCAGCCATGTCGCGCACCCGCTTCGTCTCCCTCGTCGCCGTCGGCGCACTCCTCGGCGCGCTGCTGGTGCCCGTCGCGGGCGCTGGCGCAGCGACAGCCGCCACGCTCGAGCCTTCGGGCCTGGAGACGGGTTTCGAGCTCGACGGCGACAAGGTCGGAGGCGCTCCCCCCGCCACCTTCGACTGGGACTCCTTCCTCACCCCGCCCGCACCGGACGGCAGCTACACCTTCACCCCGACGGGGCCCTACACGACCGCCGAAGGGCTGCCGTCGACGGGCATCCTCGATGCCGCCTTCTCGTGGGACAACGGCAGCCTCGCCGGCGCCTGCCCTGATACCGCCGATGCGACCGGCGCTCCGGGCTCTCAGACTCCGAACACGGTCCCGTGGGCGCCCGGCCCTGCGAACGTGAACGAGAAGGGCGACATCTGCAGTACGGGCTCGGCGTACGAGGTGGTGACCGACGACCAGGGCCGGCGGCACGCCATCCTGTACGCCTACTGGACGCGGCTGGTCGGCAACGGCAGTCTGAGCTTGCTCCAAAGCCTGGAAGGACCCGCCGCAGGCCGATGCGACGACATCCTGGTGGTGTTCGACTACGAGTCGAACCTCGGCACGGTGACGGTGCACTTCCGCCGCTGGACGCCGACGGCGAACGACGCATGCGCGAATCCGAACGGTCCGGGACAGTGGGTCGACACCGGTCAGCCCGTCGACTTCGCCTGGTCGGTCGGCGTGCGCACCGAGGGCCCTCTGCCGGTCGGCAACCAGCCGCAGGCGACGTTCGGAGAGTTCGCCGTCGACCTCACCACGGCTGGGCTGTTCGACCCCTCGGCCTGCAGCTCATTCTCGGTGTCGACCCAGATCTCACGCACCGGGTCGGACTTCACCGCGCAGACGCAGGACTACCTGGACGCCGCCGACCCGCTCACCATCTCGAACTGCGGCACGCTCACGGTGACGAAGGACGTCGTCCCAGCGGGATTCGCCTCCGACGATCGCTTCGACTACCGCGTGGATCGCGCGAGCGCGGGCATCGTGCTTCCCGACTCCGGTGCGACCGAGATCGTCGACGACCTCGGCATCGATGAGACGGACACGTTCCCGAACGTGCTCGCGGCGACGGACTACCGTCTGACCGAAGCGCTGACCGCGCCATGGGCGCAGCAGTCGATCGTGTGCACGACGACACGACCGGGCACCGCCGAGCCGATCGTGTTCGAGCTCAGCACTCCCACCGACCCCTTCACCGTCTACCCGGATGCACAGACCGACTGCGTGATCACGAACGCCATCTCGACGGTCACCGTGACCAAGCAGACGCTCCCCGACGGATCGCCCCAGGAGTTCTCGTTCGATGTCGGAGGCAACGCCGCGACGCTCACCGACGGGGAGAGCGCCACCTTCGCGTTCGCGCCCGGCTCGACGGTCGACATCACCGAGGTCGTGCCCGACGGCTGGGTCGGCGAGCCCGACATCACATGCAGCGACCCGAACTCGGTGATCAACGAATCCGACGCCTTCGCGGAGGTGACGACGGTCGCCGGGCAGGATGTGTCGTGCACCTTCACGAACACGCAGCTGAGCACCATCGTCATCAGCAAGGAGGCGTTCGGGACACCGCCGAACACCGAGTTCGCCTTCACCGGCACGTGGACGTCCGGGTCGCCGGCCCTTCCTGCCGGAGGCGGCTTCTCGATCAACGCCGAGACCGGCGACGGCACGAACTACACCCAGACCTTCACCGGGGTGACCCCCGGCCAGTACTCGGTGACGGAGCCCGGCGGCCAGCACGGCACCCTGCTCGGATCGCTGATCTGCACGATCGGCGGACAGGACGTGGTCTTCGACACCGCGACCGCGGCCTTCGACCTCGCGCCGGGCGACACCGTCACGTGCTACTTCGTCAACGCCAGCCCGGGACAGATCATCGTCGTCAAGGAGTCCGACCCGTTCGAGTACGACGAGGACTTCGCGTTCCAGTTCGGGCCCTCAGGCGAGGAGCCCACGGACACATTCACGCTGAACCCCCTCCCCGGTCAGGCGACGTGGGTCAGTCCGGCGCTCGAGGGCGGCCAGTACGACATCAGCGAGGACCTGGGGGCTCTGCCCAACTGGACCCTGACGGACATCACCTGCGAGGTCTCCGACGGAGGCAGCTCGGCAATCGACCTCCAGACGCTGACCGCGACGGTGGACCTCCCGCCGGCGGGCATCGCTCAGTGCGTCTTCCTCAACACGGCCGATCCGGTGTCGCTCCAGTTGGAGAAGACGGCCACCGGCATCGCCGACGGCGTTCCCTGGTCGTTCGACTTCCTGCTCACCGACATCGCGACGGGCGACGTCCGCACCATCACGCTCACGTCCGAAGCCCCGTCGATCGAAATCACCGACATCGCCCCGGGGACCGAGTACAGCCTGACCGAAGTCGCGCAACCCGGGTGGACCAGCGCGCTCGAGTGCGATGTGGTCGACACGAGGACCGGCGAGGACGGCTGGCAGTTCACCCTGGAACCCGGCACCTCATTCGTCTGCACCGCCGAGAACACGGCGGCTCCGGCATCCGTGTCGGTCACCAAGAGCGTCACCGGCGTGACGAGCGACTATGAATGGTCGTTCCCGTTCGCGCTGACGCCCTCCGAGGGCGTCACGCCCGTCGGCGGCGCTCAGTCGATCTCCGGGACCGGTCCGGGTTCCCAGACGGCCACATGGACGGGCCTGCTCGCCGGCGAGACCTACACGCTGACCGAGCAGTCCGCGGCGGGCTGGGTGCAGGGCACGCTCACCTGCACCGGGATCGACGACTCCAACGCCGACCCCGCTGCGGTGACCTTCGTCGCCCAGCCGGGCGTCGCGGTCGCCTGCGCCATCCAGAACGTCCCCGAGCCCATCGACATCACGATCGCCAAGACCGCGCTCGGCGGCGACTCGACGTTCCAGTGGGTGCTGACGCCGATCGATCCCGCGGGTGAGGCGATCGTCGCGTCGGTGGCCACCGAGGGCGGCACGGGCATTGCGACGTTCACGGGTCTCACCCCGGGCGGACTCTACTCGCTGTCGGAGATCGACCTGCCGGGCTGGATCGAGGGCGAACTCCTCTGCACCGTCGCCCACGCCGATGGCGAGATCACGGAGCTCGATGTGACCGGCTTCCTCGTCGAGCCCGGCGACCAGATCTCCTGCGACCTCGAGAACATCGCGGTCGGACGCATCGTCGTGGTAAAGAACGTCGAGGGCGCGGACGGGACGTTCGACTTCACCGGCTCGTGGCTCGACCCCGAGAACTTCTCGATCGAGACGTCCGACGGCACCGGATCAGCCACTTTCCTGGACATCACCCCGGGAGAGTACGAGGTCACGGAGTGGTCGCCCGAGGGGTATGACAACACGGAGCTCCTCTGCGCCGACAGCGACCCCGAGGGCGGCGCGTCGACGGTGGAAGACCTCGTCGGCACGATCGTGCTCGACCCCGGTGAGATCGTGGTCTGCACCTTCACGAACACGCAGTGGGGCTCGATCGTCGTCGACAAGACGACCCTGCCCGCCGGCTCGCCGCAGGAGTTCGACTTCGAGTGGGGTCCCGATGGGGCGGAGTTCACCCTCACCGACGAGTCCGACCCCTACTCCACGGGCCTCGTCGCCCCCGGCGAGTACACGGTCACCGAGACGACCGTGCTCGAGCGCTGGATGCTCGACGACGTCGAGTGCGTCGGCTCGGAGAGCGACCCGCTCGTCGAGGGGTCGTCGGTGGCGGTCGTGGTGCCGCTTCAGGCCACGGTGTACTGCACGTTCGTGAACGCCTACCTCGCTCCGCTCGAGATCGCGAAGTCGGTCGCGTCCGGGCCCACTGCGCAATCCGACGGCGCATACGCCATCTCATACTCGCTGACCGTGACGAACCCCGGCGCTCTCGCCGACACCTACGACCTCGACGACGAGCTGCGCTTCGGCGCAGGCATCACCGTGGTCACGGCCACCGTGGCGTCGGTCGACGGCCTCCCCGTCGAGCCGGGCTGGGACGGCATCGAAGACACGCGAGTCGCCACCGCCGTCACGATCGACGGCGGACTGACCCACACCTACGAAGTCCGCGTGACGGCCCGCGTCGCGGCGAACATCACCACCGATCAGGCGGACTGCACGACCGGGTCGGATGCCGAGGGCACGGGGCTGCTCAACGCCGCCACGATCGCGTTCACCGACGGGGATGCCGCCGCCACCGCCTGCGCGCCGGTCCCGGCGTCGCTGCCGCCGACGGGCGTCACCCTGACCGCCCTGTGGGTCGGGCTGGTGATGCTCGCGGGCGGTGGGATCCTGTTCGCGATCCGCCGGCGCCGCTACCCGCGTGCGGAGAGCGCGGCCTGATACAGCTCGCGGCTGGAGTGTCCGGTCTCACCGGACACTTCGGCGGCGGCTGCCTTCAGCCGGGTGCCGTCGCGGACGAGCCCGAGAACCTGTGTGACGGCGTCGGCGAAAGGCACCTCCCGCGCGGGCGCGCCTTCGACCACGATCACCAGCTCACCGCGCACACCGGCCTCGGCCCACGCGGCGAGGTCGGCGAGGGAGCCGCGCGCCACCTCCTCGTGGAGCTTCGTCAGCTCGCGGCAGACGGCGGCGCGACGGTCGGCGCCGAAGGCGGTCGCCATGTCGGCCAGCGTCGCCGCCGCACGCGAGGGCGCCTCGAAGAAGACCATCGTGCGGGGCTCGGAGGCGAGGCCCCGGAAGGCCGCCGCGCGCTCCCCCGGCTTGCGGGCCACGAAACCCTCGAACGTGAAGCGGTCGGTCGGCAGCCCCGATACCGCGAGCGCGGTCACGACGGCGCTGGGCCCCGGAATAGCGGTCACCTCGACGCCCGCGGCGGCCGCCGCTGCCACCAGCCCGTAGCCGGGGTCGCTCACCGTGGGCATGCCGGCGTCGCTCAGCACGAGCACGTCCTGGTCGCGGGCGAGCTCGACGAGCTCGGGCGCCCGCTCCTTCTCGTTGTGGTCGTGGAGCGCGATCAGCCGCGGGCGGTTCGCGATGCCGAGAGCGGCCAGCAGGCGCTGGGTCGTGCGAGTGTCCTCGGCGGCGATGACGGTCGCCTCGGAGAGGGCCTCGACGAGGCGGCGGGACGCGTCCCCGAGGTTTCCGATCGGGGTCGCCGCGAGGATGATCACGCCCTCAGCCTAGACTTGGCCGGGTGACGGATGCCCCGCGGCCCGCTGTCGACCGGCCCGCTGTCGACCCGCCCGCTGCCGACCCGCCCGCTGGGGACCAGCCCGCTGCCGACCCGCCCGCGGCCGACCCGCCCGCTGCCGACCCGCCCGCCGCGCCGCTCCTCCCCCCGGCACGACCGAGTCTCTACGACCGCTTCGCACGCCGCCTGAGCGAGGACGCGCGCGCCCGGCGGCTGTACGCATGGCTGGGGCCCGCGATCGTCCTCGTGATCGCCGCCGTGCTGCGCCTCTGGAACCTCGCCGCCGCGCACGACCTGATGAACCAGTTCGACGAGACGTACTACGTCAAGGACGCCTGGACGCTGCTGAACCTCGGGTACGAGGCATCCTGGCCCGGCGCTGGCAACGAGCGGTTCCTCTCGGGCGACCCCGGCGTGTTCACCACGAACCCGGCCTTCGTGGTGCATCCCCCGCTCGGCAAGTGGATCATCGCGCTGGGCATGATGGTGCTCGGCCCCGAGTCCGGGTGGGGCTGGCGCATCACGACCGCGCTCCTCGGCATCGCCTCGGTGCTCCTGCTGATGCTCATCGCGAAGCGCCTGACGAGGTCTACCACCTTCGCGGTCGTCGTGGGGCTCCTCATGGCCGTCGACGGCCTCGCGATCTCGATGAGCCGCGTCGCGCTGCTCGACACCCCGCTGACCTTCTTCGTGCTGCTCGCGTTCCTGTTCGTACTGCGCGATCGCGAGCGCACGATGACGCGCATCGCCGAGACGGTCGCCGCACGCCACGACGGCGACGAGCCGTCCGGTGCGAGACAGACCTCGTGGGGGCCCCTGCTGTGGAACCGGCCGTGGCTCATCGCGGCCGGTGCGGCGCTGGGCGCCGCGACCGCCGTCAAATGGTCGGGCGCGTGGGTGCTGGCGGGTCTCGGCGTCTACCTCGTGGTGACGGACGCGCTCGCCCGCCGGCGGGCGGGCGTGGTGTTCTGGCCGACGGATGCCGTGCGCCAGGGTCTCGTCACGTTCGTGCTGTTCGTCCCCGTCGCGGTGCTCGTGTACCTGGCGTCGTGGACCGGCTGGCTCGTCACCGACGGCGGGTACGACCGTCATGCCGGAAGCAACCCGCTCGAGAGCCTCTGGCTCTACCACGTGGCGATGTACACGTCGACGGCGGGCATCACCTCGGCCCACGCGTACGCCAGCCCGGCCTGGCAGTGGCCGCTCCTGATCCGGCCGACCGGCGTCTACTACCACCACGACGCGTTCGGCGTGAACGGATGCACCGCCCCGAACGGGTGCAGCGAAGTCATCGCGACGATGCCGAACCCGCTCATCTGGTACGCAGGAGTGGCCGCGGTCCTGTACGTGGCGTACCGCTTCGTGGTCGCCCGCGACTGGCGCTACGCGCTCGTGCTCACCGGCATCGCCGTCACGTACGTCCCCTGGCTGTTCCTGCCCGCGCGCACGGTGTTCCAGTTCTACACCGTGCTCATCCTGCCGTTCATGCTGCTGGCGCTGACCTTCGCGCTCAAGGACATCGCCGGCCCCCCGACGGCGGGCACCTACCGCCGTCTGACCGGTCAGCGCCTGGTGCTGGTGTTCCTCGGGGTCGCGCTCGCGCTCTCCGTCTTCTGGTACCCGGTCATCTCGGCGGTCAACGTGCCGTACGACTTCTGGCACCTGCACATGTGGCTCGACAGCTGGGTCTGAGGCGGTCTGGGCCTCAGGCCTGCAGGTCCTCGGGGTCGGTGACCGGCAGTCGGCACGCGAAATCGCGGCAGTCGTAGGCGGTCGCCCGCCCGTCGCGCAGCGCCTTGTCGGCGAACAGCCCGAATCCGGCGTCCTCCCACGCGGTGACCTGCTCCGGCGACACGATGCTGACGACGTCGGCACGGATGCCGCGGGCCGCGGTCGCGATCGCGGCGCCGGTGTCCGTCGTGACGACCACGACCTGCCGCGGCGCGACGGCGACGCTCGTGGCGACCCGCAGCAGCGCGCCGTACGCGAGCGGCTGCGCGAGGGCGGCCGATGCGTGCGTCGAGACGAGCCGCTCGGCGAGAGCGCGGTACTGCTCGCCGGCGCCGAGGGTCCAGAGCGCCGCGGCTGCTTCGGCGAGCGCCGCCGGGCCGGAGGGCTCGTCGGCGTCGGAGGCGGCATCCGGCGCTCCGATCCCCTGCCGCGTCAGCACCGGGTCTCCTCCGCCGGGCACCGCCACGTGGCCGTCCGGTGCCACACAGGAGTCGACGAGCTCCCGCGCCCGGACCGCGTAGGCGACCTCGCCGGTCGCCACCGCGAGAGCGAGGAGTCCGCCCGCGAGCTGGCCGTGGTCGGCGAGGGTCGCGTGCGCCCGTGACGGGATCTCGTCGAGCGAGGCGCGCAGCAGCCGGCCGTCGGCGGCCACGTTCGTCTCGAGAACGGCGTCGGCCGCCCAGCGCGCGGCGTCGATCCACGACGCCTCGTCGAGGCGTGCACCCGCACGGGCCAGCGCGCCGATCGCGAGGCCGTTCCAGCCGCTGACCACCTTGCCGTCCACGGCCGGCGGCTCGAGCGGGGCGCGCCCGGCGGCGTCGCGGAAGTAGTAGCCGCCCTCGCTGCGGACGCCGTCGATCCACGACTCCGAGTCCTGGGCGGCGCCGAAACCGCCGCCCGGCTGCTGGAGCACCTCGATGAGGAAGCCGGCGATGCCGCGCGCGACATCGTGCCGAGCGTCCGCCGTGTCCATCGCCGCTGCGTCCATGGCGACATCCAGCAGCTGGGCGTTGTCGGTGAGCATGCGCTCGTAGTGGGGCACGGTCCAGTCGGGGCGGGTCGCGTAGCGGAAGAAGCCTCCCTCGACGGCGTCGCGCAGCGGCGACGACGCCATGGCCGCGAGAGCACGGTCGGCGACGACGGATGCCTCCCCCGCCCGCTCCCGGACCACGCGGGTCTGCAGGAACCGCAGTGCCGTCGCCACCGGGAACTTGGGGGCGTCGGACGCGGGGTCGCCGAACCCGCCGTGGCGTGGATCCTCGCGGCCGGCGAGAGCGTGAGCCGCTGCGACGAGGTCGTCAGCGGCGGGCACGGCGTTCTGGGAGGCCGGCGCAGCGTCGCGCACGTCGGCGAGCGCGCCGGCGATCGCGTTCGCGGTCTCGTCGATCTGTTCGCGCCGTTCGGTCCACGCCTCCTGCACCGCGGCCAGCACCTGCCGGAAGGCGGGGAAGCCGGCGCGCGGCTGCGGCGGGAAGTAGGTGCCCGCATAGAACGGCCGGCCCTCTGGTGTCGCGAACACCGTGAGCGGCCACCCGAGGCTCGGGGTGAACGCGGCGGCCGCTGCCATGTACGCCGCATCGACCTCAGGGTGCTCCTCGCGGTCCACCTTGATCGACACGAAGCCGGCGTCGAGCTCCGCAGCGGTCGCTGCGTCCTCGAACGACTCGCGGGCCATCACGTGGCACCAGTGGCAGGTCGAGTAGCCGATCGACACCATCACGGGCACGTCCCGGCGCCGCGCCTCGGCGAACGCCTCCTCGCCCCACGGGAACCACGCGACCGGATTGCCCGCGTGGGCTCTCAGGTACGGGCTCGTTGCTTCCGCGAGACGTGGGTTCACGGCATCCGCTCCTCCCGCTCTCGAGCGGTCAGTTCAACTCGTCGGGGTGCGCGCTGACGCGACCGCTGCCGTCGCCGGGGTCCATCGCGTCGATGCCGGCCATCTCTTCGGGGGTGAGCTCGAAGCCGAAGACGTCGAGGTTCTCCTCGAGGCGCTCGCGACGCACCGACTTCGGGAAGACGATGAAGCCCTTCTGCAGGTGCCAGCGCAGCACGGCCTGCGCGGGCGTCCTGCCATGCGCCGCGGCGGCGGTCGCCACGGGCACCGCGTTGAAGAGGTCGTACTTGCCCTGTCCGAGCGGCCCCCAGGACTCGATCCTGACGTCGTGGGCCGCTGCCCAGTCGGTGATCTCGCGCTGCTGGTAGGCCGGGTGCAGCTCGATCTGGTTGACGGCGGGCGCGACGCCGGTGGCCGAGACGATCTTCTCGAGGTGGGGCACCAGGTGGTTCGAGACGCCGATGCTGCGCGTGAGGCCGGCGTCCCGCAGCTCGATGAGCTTCTCCCACGCGTGCAGATAGTTGTCGCGCGCCGGCGTCGGCCAGTGCACCAGGTACAGATCGACGCGCTCGAGCCCGAGCTTGTCGAGGCTCTCGGTGATCGCGGCGTTCGGCTCGTCGCCGTCGTGACGGTCGTTCCAGAGCTTCGTCGTGATGAACAGCTCGTCGCGCGGGATACTGCTCGCGGCGATCGCCGCTCCCACGCCCTCCTCGTTGCCGTAGATCGCGGCGGTGTCGATGTGACGGTAGCCGACCTCGAGCGCCTCGGCGACGGCCCGCTCGGTGTCGGCCGGCGGCACCTTGAAGACGCCGTAGCCGAGCTGCGGGATGGTGTTGCCGTCGTTCAAGGTCACGCTGGGGACTGTCATGTTTCCAGCCTAGGCGCGTCGCCGCGTGCCGGTCAGCGGTAGCGCTTGCCCTCGTCACGCTGGTAGAGCACCAGCGAGAGGACGAGCATCGCGACCGTCCACGCCAGGATCCCGACCCACACCCACCACTCGAGCGGACCGCCGGAGACGGCCCAGATCACGAACTCGCGGGCCTGCCGCGAGGGGGTGAACTTCGAGATCGCGTTGAGCCAGTCGGCGAAGAGGATCGGAGGCAGGAACAGCCCGCCGATGAACGCCAGCGCGAACATCACGATCTGGATCACGGCGATCGCCGCCTTGAAGGGGAACGCGTAGCCGACCGCCGTGCCGATCAGCATGAAGGGGACGGCCGACACCGCGAGCGCGATGAGTCCCGCAACGACCCGGTGCGGCGGCGCTTCGGCCGCGGTGAAGAGGCCGCCGATGACGATCACGGGCACGATGGCCACGATCCCCAGTGCGCCGGTGGAGAGGATCTGCGCCAGCACACGGGCGAGTCCCGGCGCGGGCAGCGTCCGCAGGTACGGATCCCACGGCTTCTCGCGGTTCTCCGAGATCGTGAGCCCGAACGAGAACAGCGCGTTCGCCATGACCGCGAACACGCACACCGAAATGACGGCCTGCGTCGCAAAGAGCGGGTGGTCGGCGACCGCGCGCTGGGGCACGACGAAGAACAGCAGCGAGACGGCCGGGAAGACGATGGTCCCGATCACGGCGATCGGCACACGGAACGTCTCGATGAGAACGTACCTCGCGTGCAGCGTCGTGAGGCGCAGGGTCGACGGCGGCGTTCGCCCGTCGGTTCGACGGGTCGCCGGCGCGGCGGTGGGCGAGCTGGTCATGCGACGTCCTTCCGGCGGGAGGCCGCCGCCGGGCCCGAGCCCGGCGCGGACGCCTCGGTGAGCGCGAGGAAGGCCTCCTCGAGCGTTGCTCCCCGCACGGTGAGAGCGCGGAAGTCGGCACCCGACACCACGAGCTCCCGCACGAACGCATCGGCGTCGGTCACGGTGAACATCTCGCGCCCGTCGATACTCTCGTGCTGCACGACGCTCGGGAGTGCGGCGATCGCGCCGCTGTCGGACGCGGACAGCTCGACGCGGCTGACGCCCACGCGCGAGATCACGCGCGCGACGGTGTCGTCGGCGAGCACGCGCCCGTCTCCGAGCACCACGACGCGCTGGGCGAGCGCCTCGATCTCTTCGAGGTAGTGGCTGGTGACGACGACCGTCGCACCCGCCTCGTGCTGGCGACGGATGGCGGCCCATAGCGTGCGGCGCGCATCCACGTCGAGGCCGGTCGTCGGCTCGTCGAGGAGGACGAGCCGCGGGCGCCCGACGAACGCGAGGGCGACCGCGACACGTCTCTTCTGGCCGCCGGAGAGCGACCCGCACTGCCGCCGCAGCAGCTCGTCGAGGCCGAACTCCACGGCCAGCTCCCCCGTCGGCGCCCGATCGGCGAAGTGTCCGCCGACGTAGTCGAGCACCTCGCCGACGCGCAGCGTGTCGGGCAGTGCGGTCTCCTGCGGGGTCGATCCGAGCAGGCGTCGCGCGTGCGCGTCGGAGGGGTCTGCGCCGAACAGTGTCACTCGCCCGGAGGTCGGGCGGCGCAGACCCTGCAGCAGCGAGAGGAGCGTGGTCTTGCCCGCCCCGTTGGGCCCGAGGAGCCCGACGATGACGCCGGGGTCGATCCCGAGGCTGACGTCGTCGACGGCGACGAGATCTCCGTAGCGGCGTGTGACGTGTGCGAACTCGGCGATGGTCATGCGGATTCTCCCAGCACGGATCGGAGGGTCTCGACGTAGTCCTCGAAGGCGCGTCGCCCCTGTTTGGTGAGAGCCAGATACGTCACCGGCGTGCGCCCGCGGTGGGTCTTGTCGACCGCGACGTACCCCGCCTCCTCGAGCTTGCGCAGGTGCGTGGACAGGTTGCCCGCGGTCATGTCGAGCAGCTCCTGCAGGCGGGGGAAGGTGATGCTCTCACCCGCGTCGAGCGTCGCCAGCGCCGCGGTGATGCGCAGCCGCGCGGCGGCGTGGATGATCGGATCCAGCTCACTCATCGGCGTCCTCGTCGGGCTCGGGACGGCGACGGCTCTCGCGCAGCCACAGCCAGGCGACCAGCGCACCCACCAGGAAGACGCCGCCGCCCGCGAGCGCGAACACCAGGTAGTGGGTGGGATAGCCGAAGAAGGGGGCCACGGCGGCGACGACGAGGATCCAGGCGCCCATCGCGATCGACTGCCAGTTGCGCCAGATTCCGCCGGCCAGCACGTACATGATGCCGACGAAGATCGTCGCCGACGTCGGGTAGTAGATGCTGCCCAGCTCCGGCGGCATCCCGTTCACCACCAGTGCGCGACCGAGCGCCATGATCGCAAGGAACCCGATGGGCCACGTGAGTCCGAACACGATGCCGGTCCACGCCGCGCCGGGAGCCTGACGGATGCCGCGGCCCATGCGCGCCCCCACGACAGCGCTGACGACCAGCGCTCCCGCCATGAGCACCGCGAATGCCACCGCGGCCACCGCGACGGGGATCGCGAAGGCGGGCCGCGCTCCATCGATCATCCACAGCAGCAGGAACCCGACGAACCACGCCAGCCCCCAGGCGAGCAGGATGACCGGGACGCCGGCGGCGAGGCGCCGAGTCATCCGATCCTGCTCGGAGCGGACCAGCTCCAGCATCGCCGCGACTTCGCGCGGATCGTCCCGCATGTCGTCACCCGGGCCGGCGGGCGGATCGGGAAGGATCATGATGCTCCGTTCGCGAGGAGGAAGGGCACGGCGAGGGCGGGCAGCGACGTGAGCAGGTCGACCAGGAAGTGGGCGACGATGATGGGCAGCAGCCGGCGCTGTCGCCACGCGATGAGACCGGAGCCGACTCCCCAGACGAAGAAGGCGCACGCGTACACGAGCACCGCGTCGGGCGTCGGCGCGTACCAGACATGCTGCAGCCCGTAGAACGCCGATGCCACGAGGATCGCGACGACCACCGGCATCCGTCTCGTCAGATCCTGCTGCGCCGTGCCGCGGTACAGCAGCTCTTCTGCGGGAGCGTTCAGCGGCGCGAAGGTCACCACGGCGACGACGGCCAGCACGGCGGCGACCCCCGGAGAGACGGGGAAGCTCGCCTCGGGATCGAAGAAGACGGTCTCGAACGCGACGTACATGGCATCGCCGTGCAGCAGCGCCATCACCAGCATGACGGTCAGCGTGAACGGCACGTAGAGCACCACCAGCCACAGCAGGCCCCACAGGATGTCGCGGCCCAGCCGGCCGCGGCGGTAGCCGACGAGATCGCCCACGTGGCGGCCCTGCGATCGCAGCCGCCGTACCACCAGCGCGAGGCACACGAGGTTGACCGGCAGCATCGCGATCGCAGCGAACATCGGCGGCAAGGGGTACGGCATCCACTCCGCACTGAGGCCGACCACGAGCCACGCCAGCGTGCAGGCCACCGCGACCAGTGCCACGCGCAGGGCCGGCAGGCCGATGCCCCAGGCGAGCGCGCCGTCGCCGGTCCGCGGTCGCGGGTGCGACGGCGCGGATCCGCGGTTCGTGTCGATCGTCATGTCAACTTTGTATCGCAAAGTTCTCTGCGACACAACCCCCTTTGCGCGGCCCCCTCGCACGACGTGACGCGGCAGGCAGGGCTGACCGGCCGGCGGACGGGATACGATCGAAGGCTATGTCTGCGCCCGCACCCGTCATCTCGTTTCCGCCGGAGCTTCCCGTCAGCGCCGCGCGGGACGAGATCGCGCGCGCGATCCGCGACAACCAGGTCGTCATCGTGGCCGGTGCGACCGGCTCGGGCAAGACGACCCAGCTCCCCAAGATCGCGCTGGAGCTCGGCCGCACGCGCATCGCCCACACGCAGCCCCGCCGCATCGCTGCCCGGACGATCGCCGAGCGCATCGCCGAGGAGATGCAGGTGCCGCTCGGCTCGACCGTCGGCTACAAGGTGCGCTTCACCGACAAGGTGTCGGAGGAGACGCGCATCGCTCTCGTGACCGATGGGATCCTCCTCAACGAGATCCACCGAGACCGGCTGCTGCGTCGCTACGACATGGTCATCGTCGACGAGGCCCACGAGCGGTCTCTCAACGTCGACTTCCTGCTCGGGTACCTGCGGCGGATCCTCCCCAAGCGCCCCGATCTCAAGGTCGTCATCACCAGTGCGACGATCGACCCGCAGAGCTTCGCCGAGCACTTCGCGAAACCCGACGGCACCCCTGCGCCCATCATCGAGGTGTCGGGACGCACCTACCCGGTGGAGATCCGCTACCGCCCGCCGGCTCGCCCCACCAAGGACGCGGACGAGACCGACGACGTCGACGGCATCACGTCGGCGCTTCGCGAACTGGACCGGGAGCCCGCGGGCGACGTGCTGGTCTTCCTTCCCGGCGAGGCCGAGATCCGGGACGCCGCGGATGCGGTGCGGGGCATGTACGCGAAGGATGCCGCACCCACCGAAGTGCTGCCGCTGTACGGGCGGCTCTCGGCGGCCGAGCAGCACCGCGTGTTCGAGCGGTCGCGGGTCGCCGGCATCCGTCGTCGTGTGATCCTCGCGACGAACGTGGCCGAGACGAGCCTTACGGTGCCCGGCATCCGGTACGTCGTCGACACCGGCACGGCCCGCATCTCGCGGTACAGCAACCGCAGCAAGGTGCAGCGTCTGCCGATCGAGGCCGTGTCGCAGGCGTCCGCGCAGCAGCGCTCCGGCCGCGCCGGACGCACCAGCGACGGCATCGCGATCCGGCTGTACTCCGAGGAGGATTTCGACAGCCGGCCCGAGTTCACCGAGCCCGAGATCCTGCGCACGAGCCTGGCCTCGGTCATCCTGCAGATGCTGTCGCTCGGGTTCGGCGACATCTCGTCGTTCCCGTTCCTCACCCCGCCGGACTCCCGCGGCGTGAAGGCGGCGTTCGACCTGCTGGTCGAGCTCGGCGCTGTGACGGATCGGTCGTTGAGCGAGCGAGGAACGAGCGAGACGAAACGCCACCCGACGCTCACCGACCTCGGCCGCGAGATCGCGCGCCTGCCGATCGACCCGCGCTTCGCCCGCATGCTCGTCGAGGCCCGCCGCACCGGGGTCCTCCGCGACGTGCTGGCGATCGTCGCGGGGCTGTCCATCCAGGATGTGCGGGAGCGCCCCGAAGACCGGCGCGAGGAGGCCGACCGCCTGCACGCGCGGTTCACCGACCCGACCAGCGACTTCGTGAGCCTCCTGAACCTCTGGAACCATCTGCGGGAGAAGCAGTCCGAGCTCGGCTCGAGCGCGTTCCGGCGGCTGTGCCGCGCCGAGCACCTCAACTATGTGCGCGTCCGCGAGTGGGCCGACGTGCACCGGCAGCTGAGCACCCTGGTGAAAGCTCCGCGCCCTTCGACAGGCGCAGGGACCGGTCACGCAGGCGCAGAGACCGGTCACGCAGAGTCAGGGAGCGGTCACGGAGGCGCCGCCGACGCCGACCAGATCCACAAGGCGATCCTCTCGGGCCTGCTGTCGCAGCTCGGCATCCTCGACGAGCGCACGACCGGCACCGCCGTACGCGGCCGATCGTCCGACCGTGCCGACCGCGCCGACCAGCGCCGCGGCGCCGAGTACCTGGGCTCGCGTGGCACGCGCTTCGCGATCTTCCCGGGCTCGGGGCTCAAGAAGAAGCGCCCGAGCGCGGTGATGGCGGCCGAGGTCGTCGAGACCAGCCGGCTGTTCGCCCGCACGGTCGCCGCGATCGACCCGGAGTGGGCCGAGCCGCTGGCAGGCGACCTCGCCAAGCGGTCGCTGAGCGAGCCGCACTGGTCGAAGGCGTCGGGTGCGGCATCCGCCTACGAGAAGGTCACGCTGTTCGGGCTCGAGATCGTGCCGAAGCGCCGTGTGCAGCTCGCACGTTTCGACCGTCCGTTCGCGCGCGAGCTGTTCCTGCGCCACGCGCTGGTCGAGGGCGACTGGGACTCGACGCACCTCGACAAGCGGCTGACCGCCTTCAAGCGGCGCAACCTGGAGCTGCGGCGGCGCCTCGAGAAGGTCGAGGAGCGCGAGCGGCGCCGCGACATCCTGGTGGGTGACGAGGCCGTGTACCGCTTCTACGACGCGCGGATCCCGCGCGACGTGTTCGACGCGCGGTCGTTCGAGGCGTGGTGGCGCGAAGCCTCCGCCCGAACGCCGCGCCTCCTGGACATGACCGAGGCCGACCTCGTCGACGAGGCCTCGCGCGGCGATGAGCGCGACTTCCCGGCGCGGTGGACGCAGGGCGACCAGGTGCTCTCGCTCGCGTACCGCTTCGAACCCGGTGCCGCCGACGACGGCGTCACGGCGGTCGTGCCGCTCGCGCTCCTCGCACAGCTGCGCCCGGACGGGTTCGACTGGCAGGTGCCGGGCATGCGCGACGAGCTCATCACGGCCCTGCTGCGCTCGCTTCCCAAGTCCATCCGCCGCCATGTGGTGCCCGCCGCCGACTGGGCGGCCACCTTCTCGGCCGACCTCGCCGCACAGGGTCCGGAGGCCCACGACGGCCTGCCGCCGACGGGGCTGCGAGAGGCGCTCGCCGCGCGGATCCAGCGCGTCGCGAGTCAGCCGGTGAGCACCGCCGACTTCGAGATGGAGCGCGTGCCCGGTCACCTGCAGGTCTCGTTCCGTGCGGTCGACGAACGCGGCCGTGCCGTCGGCTCGGACCGTGACCTCACGGCCCTTCAGGCACGGCTCGCCGACCGGGCACGGGCATCCGTCTCCCGCTCGCTCACCACGCGGGCGCCGGCGTCCGGGCCGGCGGCAGGCGTGCCGGCACCGCGATCGGCGGCCGCGCCGGGTGCTGCGGCGCGGCCCGAGTCGACGTTCGCCGAGCGCGCAGGGCTGACCGACTGGACGTTCGGCGACCTCCCCGAGGTCGTCGACACGAAGGTCGCCGGCGGCGTCGTGCGCGGCTACCCCGCGCTCGTCGACGAGAACGCCTCGGTGGCCGTCCGCATCGAGACCACTCCCGAAGCGGCGGCCCGTGCCACGCGGGCGGGCGTGCGCCGGCTCGTGCTACTGTCGGTCGCCTCTCCCACGGCGTACGTGCTCGAGCACCTGACGTCCGCCGAGAAGCTCGCGCTCGCGGCATCCCCGTATCCGTCGGCGAAGGCGCTGATCGAGGACTGCCGTGTGGCGGTGGCGGATGCCGTCATCACGCGCACCGCGGCGAACGGGCCGGTGCGCACACGGGCCGGCTTCGAGGCGGTGCGCGACGCGTTCTCGAGCGCCGTCGTGGACGAGCTCTTCCAGACCGTGTCGCTCGCCGCACGGATCCTCACGGCGTCGCGCGAGGTCGAGAAGGCGATGCGCGAGGGCAATTCGCTGACGCTGCTCGGCGCCCTCAACGACGTCAAGGGCCAGCTCGCGGGTCTGGTGTTCCCGGGCTTCGTGTCGCGCACCGGCACGGCGCGCCTCGCGCACCTTCCGCGGTACCTGCGTGGCGCGCTCGACCGCGTCCGCACCCTCGCCGACAATCCGGGCCGCGACCGGCAGCGGATGACGGAGTTCGAGCGCGCCGCGACCGTCTTCGCCGAGGCCGGCGGCACCATCCCGCCGCTCGATGACGCTCCGGGGCCGCTCGTGCACGCACGGTGGCTTCTCGAGGAGTACCGTGTGAGCCTGTTCGCGCAGTCGCTCGGCACGGCGGAGCCCGTGTCGCTGCAGCGGATTCAGCGAGCCCTGCGCGGCTAGGTGCTCGATGGGAGCAGTCCCTGCGCGAAGAGCGGCCTCGACGACAGGAGTTGCCCCCGCCATGACCACCGCGATCGTGTACACCGAGTTCGGCGGCCCCGAAGTGCTGCACGAGATCCCCGTCCCCGAGCCGGTGCCCGGCCCCGACGAGGTCGCGATCCGCGTCACCGCGGCCGGCGTCAACCCGATCGATGCGAAGCTGCGCTCCGGCGCACGCCCGTCGGGCGAGATCACCGAGCCGCGACGCGTGGGCGGCGACGGCGCGGGCGTCGTGGTCGCCGTCGGCGACGAGGTGGACGGGTTCCGGGCCGGCGACCCGGTCGTGTTCGCTGGTGCGTCCGGCGCGTACGCGACCGAGGTGGTCGTCCCCGCCGGGCGGGTCTTCGCCCGCGCACCGCACGTGAGCGCCGCCGAAGGCGCCGCACTCGGCATCCCGGTCGGCACCGCCTACCAGGCGCTGCGCTCGCTCGCCGTCGGCAACGGCGACACCCTCCTCGTGCACGGCGGATCGGGTGCCGTCGGGCAGGCGCTCATCCAACTGGCCGTGCTGTGGGGCGCGAGCGTCGTGGCGACCTCGTCCGAGCGCCGGTTCGAACGGGTGAGTGCGCTCGGCGCCACGCCCGTGGAGTACGGCGAGGGGCTCATCGACCGCGTGCGCGACGTCTCCCCGCACGGCGTGACGGTCGCGATCGACGCGGCCGGCACCGATGAGGCCCTGGAGACGTCGATCGAACTGGTGCCCGATCGGCAGCGGATCGCGACGCTGGTGCGGGGACGGGATGCCGCGGGCCGCGGCATCCGTGCGTTCTCGGGCGGGTCTCCCCAGCCGCTCACCGCTCAGCAGCAGGTGTGGCGCACCGAGGCTGTGCCGGTCGCGGTCGCCCTGATGGCGGCGGGGCGCTTCTCGGTGGAGCTCGGCCCGTCGTTCGCCCTCGCCGACGCAGCAGACGCGCACCGCGCGATCGAGGCGGGCGTGGACGGCAAGATCACCCTGGTGCCCTGACGCCGGCGGTCACACGCCGGCGGTGACCTCGGCCGGCGCGGCGCCGGTGGCGATCGGGCGCCCAGGAGTGTTCGACCACTGGCTCCATGAGCCCGGGTAGATGCCGAGCCGCAGTCCCGCCCGCTCGGCGGCGAACACCGCCTGCGCGGCGGTGACGCCCGACCCGCAGTAGGCGGCCGCGGTCACGTCCTCGGTGACGCCGACGGTGGCGAACAGCGCACGCAGGCTCGCGGCATCCCGGAAGCGCTCACCGTCCATGTACGCGCCGGTCGGAAGGTTCACGGCTCCGGGGATGTGCCCCGCGATCGGGTCGACGGGCTCGACCTCGCCGCGGTAGCGCTCGGCGGCGCGCACGTCGATGAGCACCCCGGAGGCGGCGAGCGCCGCGGCCCCGTCGATCGAGAGCACCGGCTCCGCCAGCGGGGCGAGCGACACGTCGCCCGGCTCGGGCACCACGGGTCCGGTCTCGAGCGGCAGGCCGGCGGCCGGCCACGCGCCGAGCCCACCGTCGAGGATGCGCACGTCGCCGACGCCCGAGCGCGTGAGCAGCCACCACGCGCGCGAGGCGCCGAGGGAACGGTCGTCGTCGTAGATCACGACGGTGTCGCCGTCGCGAAGGCCCCAGCGGCGGGCGGCGGCCTGCAGACCCTCGGTGGACGGGAGCGGATGCCGCCCATCCTCGGGCCGGCCGTGCTGCGAGAGCTCGGTCTCCATGTCGACGTACACGGCGCCGGGCACATGTCCCTCGAGGTGCTCGACGCTGCCGTCCGGACGGTCGAGGCGGTAGCGGACGTCGAGCACGCGGACGGCGCCGGCACGGATGAGGTCGTCGAGTTCTGCGGGGGTGATCAGCTGCGCCACTGGTCCATTCTGGCTTCCATTCCGGCTCGCCTCTCACCCGCGCGCGCTCTACCGCCGCGCGGGGGCGCCGGAGCCGGCGCCGCAACAGTTCGACACACGACGTACCGGCACGGCCCACCCGGCTCGACAATGGTCAGCATGCCTCGTGCCACCGACAACGACCTGCCGCCTCGTCCGGCCGCCCCTCGCTCGTTCGCGACGGCGCAGGTGCAGGCCGGGTTCGACTCCGGCGTCGCGGAGAACACCGCTGTTCCCGCCATCCACCAGTCCAACGGCTTCGAGTTCCGATCGCTGTCCGAGGCGCGCGACCTCTTCGCACTCCGCAAGGACGGCAACATCTACAGCCGGGCCGCGAACCCGACCGTGCTCGTGTTCGAGCGCAGGGTGGCCGAGCTCGAGGGCGGCATCGGCGCCGCGGGCGTGGCGTCCGGCCAGGCGGCCGTCGCGGTGGCGCTGCTCGCGCTCGCCAAGCAGGGCGAGCACATCGTCGCCGCGCGCCAGCTCTACGGCGGCACGGTCGACCTGCTGCAGGACACGTTCGCCGACTGGGGCATCGAGGTCTCGTTCGTCGACCAGGACGACATCGAGGCGTGGCGCGCCGCCGTGCGTCCGACCACCCGCGCGCTCTTCGCCGAGTCGATCTCGAACCCCATCGCGCAGGTGCTCGACCTCGGCGCGGTCGCAGCCGTCGCCCGCGCCGCGAGCGTGCCCCTCGTGATCGACAACACCGTCGCGACGCCGTACCTGCAGCGGGCCAAGGATTTCGGGGCCGACATCGTGGTTCATTCCGCGACGAAGTTCCTGGGCGGCCACGGCACCTCGCTCGGCGGGGTCGTCGTCGACCTGGGCACGTTCGACTTCACCGCCCAGCCCGAGCGCTGGCCCCAGCTGACGCAGACCTACCCGCGCGTCCCCGACGGCAGCCTCGTCGAGCGCTTCGGCCAGACGGGGTCGCCGTACATCGCGCTCGTCAAGACGAAGTACGTCCACGACCTGGGCCCGTCGCTGTCGGCGTTCAATGCCTTCCAGCTGCTGCAGGGTCTCGAGACGCTCGACCTCCGCATGCAGCGCCACACCGAGAGCGCGCTCGCCGTCGCGCGGTTCCTCGAGACCCATCCCGCGGTCGCGCGGGTGCACCACCCGGGGCTCGACTCCAGCCCGTGGCGGGCCCAGGCGCAGACCTACCTCCCGCACGGGGTGAGCTCGGTGTTCGCGTTCGATCTGCCCGCGACGGGCGATGCCGAGGCCGACTTCCGCCTCGTCGAGGAGTTCATCTCGCGCCTGCAGGTGGTCAGGCTCGTCGCCAACATCGGCGACGCCCGCAGCCTCGTCGCCCACCCCGCCTCGATGACGCACAGCCACATGTCGCCGACGCAGCTGGCCGAGGCCCACATCGGCCCGACGACGGTGCGCCTGTCGATCGGTCTGGAGGACGCCCGCGACATCGTCGACGACCTCGCCCGCGCGCTCGACCGGATCACCGAGAGCGCCCCGAGCGCCCAGAGCGCCGACGCGGCGCGGCAGCCGGAGGCCGTCGCGCGCTAGCAGATCGGGCGCCGGTGCGCTCCCGCCACTAGCCTCGTGTCATGACCTCAGAGTCCTCACCATCGGGCCGGCAGTCCCCCGGCTCGTCCTCCCCACGCTGGGGCATCCTCGGTCCCGGAGGCATCGCACGGGCATTCACCGCGGACCTCCGCACCGCGGGGCTCGACGTCGCCGCGGTGGGATCGCGTCGCCGCGAGACCGCGGAGGCGTTCGCCGCCGACTTCGACATCCCCCGCGCCCACGGCTCGTACGAGGACCTGGTCGCCGACCCCGACGTCGACATCGTCTACATCGCCACACCGCATCCGATGCATGCCGCCAACGCCCTGCTGGCGCTCGAGGCCGGAAAGCACGTGCTCGTCGAGAAGCCCTTCACGCTGAACGCCGCAGAGGCCGCAGCGGTCCGCGACGCCGCGGCCGAGCGCGGACTGCTCGCAATGGAGGCCATGTGGACGCGGTATCTGCCCCACATGGTGCGCATACGAGAGATCGTGGCCTCGGGCGCGCTCGGCGAGATCCGTGCGATCACCGCCGACCACACCCAGCGGATCTCGAGCGATCCCGCCCACCGGCTCAACGACCTGGCACTCGGCGGCGGCGCCCTGCTCGACCTCGGGATCTACCCGGTGTCGTTCGTGTGGGACATCCTCGGCGAGCCGCTGTCGATCGGGGCGTCCGCCCGCCTGGGCGACACCGGAGCAGACACCGAGATCGCCACCATCATGGCCCACGAGTCCGGGGCGCTCTCCACGACGCTCTCCGCCTCCCGCGCGGCCGGCCCCAACACGGCCGCGATCATCGGAACCGACGCCCGCCTCGAGATCGCGCGCGTCTGGTACACCCCGACGTCATTCCGTGTCGTCTCGCACGACGGCACGGTGCTCGAGGACTTCGTCTCCGACGTCGCCGGCCGCGGGATGCAGTACCAGGCGCTGGCGGCCGCGCGCTATCTCGCCGAGGGTCGCACCGACTCGGACGTGCTGCCCATCGACGAGACCGTCGCGATCATGGCCGCGCTCGATGAGATCCGCGCGCTCGTGGGCGTGCGCTACCCCGGAGAGGCCTGACATGCCCGATCTGCAGAATCCCCGCGTCGCGGTGTACCTCGACTTCGACAACATCGTGATGTCCTGGTACGACCGCGTGCACGGCCGCAACTCGTACTCGCGCGACCGCCAGCGCATCGCCGAGAACCCGGCCGATCCCGAGATCGCCGACCGGCTCTCGGCGGCGACGATCGACGTCGGCGCGATCATCGACTTCGCGGCATCCTTCGGCACGCTGGTCCTCACCCGTGCGTACGCCGACTGGTCGGCTCCCGTCAACGCGATCTATCGCTCGCAGCTCGTCGCCCGTGCTGTGGATCTGGTGCAGCTCTTCCCCGCCGCGGCATACGCCAAGAACGGCGCCGACATCCGCCTCGCCGTGGATGCCGTCGAAGACATGTTCCGCCTGCCCGACCTCACGCACGTCGTCATCGTCGCCGGTGACTCGGACTACGTCCCGCTCGCCCAGCGATGCAAGCGCCTCGGCCGCTACGTGGTGGGTGTCGGCGTGGCCGGGTCGACGGCGAAGTCGCTGGCCGCCGCCTGCGACGAGTTCGAGGCGTACGACTCGCTGCCCGGCGTCCCGCGCTTCTCGCGTGAGCCCGCGAAGGCGGTGAAGGCCCCCGACAGAGCGCCGGAGAAGGCGCCGGCGAAGGCGAAGGCCGCTTCTTCGAGTCGTGCGACGAAGGCGAAGGAGAATGGCGGCGCAGCAGCCACCGCGGCGCCGCGCTCGGGAGGCCGTCGAGGGACGGCGAAGACGGCAGTGACGGATGCCGCGGCTCAGGAAGCCGTCACGCCCGAGGCCGTCACGCCCGAGGCCGTCACGCCCGAGGCCGTCACGTCCGACGCGGTTGCAGACGACGCCGCCGAGGCGGCCCCGACCCGGTCGGCGCCCGAGATCGAGGCCGCGCTCAACGAGGCGCTGGAGACCGCGGCGCCGCCTAAGCGCACGAATCGTCGTGCCTCGTCCAAGACGGTCGCTGCGCGCGCCGAGGCCGCGGCTCCCGAGGCGCCGGAGCCCGTGGAGCCGCAGCCCGTGGAGGAGCCGGCAGAGGATCCGCAGGAGACGGCGACCCGGCTGCTCGAGCGCGCGCTGCGGCTCGGCCACGACAAGAACGACGACTCCGAGTGGCTCCACAGCTCGGCGGTCAAGACGCACATGCGACGCATGGACCCGTCGTTCAGCGAGAAGGCGCTGGGCTATCGCTCGTTCAACGACTTCGTGAAGGCGCGCGAGTCGATCGCCGAGCTCGAGGAGACGGGGCACGAGCGACTGGTGCGGCTGCGCGAGTAGCGGTTCCGCCGCCCGCCGCCCGCCGCCCGGGGGCGGGCACGTCAGCCGATGCGGGCGAGGAAGTCGAGCAGCCCGGCGTTGAACGCCGCCGGCTGCTCGATGTTCGCCGCATGGCCGTCGTGCGCGATGACCGCCGACTCGCCCCGCGGTGCGAGCGCAGCGGCGGCCGCCGCGTGCGAGCTCGGCCAGAACTCGCTCTCGGCGCCCGCGACGAAGAGCACCGGCAGCGGCGTCGCCGCGATCACCGGCCGCCAGTCGGCCTTGGCGTGGTCGTTGAGGAGCGCGAGCTCGCCGGGGCTCAGCGCGCGCTCGGCGCCCTTCATGGCTCGCAGCAGGCGCACCAGCCGCATGCCGCGCCGGAGCATCGGGGTGCCGTGCCCGGTCTCGGGAATGCCCGTGGCGAAGTACGTGTCCACGTTCTCCGGGGTGTAGCCGTAGAAGCCGTGCGACCAGTCGGCGGTGTTGAGCATCTTCGGCGTCTGATCGACCGACACGACCGCGGCGACGCGCTCCGCGCCTTCCTGGCCGAGGTACGACCAGATGGTGTTCGCTCCCATCGAGCCGCCCACCAGGACGGCGTCGCGTAGGTCGAGCGCCGCGAGCACGTCGCGGACGTCGCTCCCCCGACGAGCCATGTCGACGCCCGACGCCGGTCGCTCGGCGGCGCCGTGGCCGCGGACGTCGACGGACAGCACCCGATAGCCCGCGCGCGCCAGCGCCGGCACCTGGTACCGCCAAGTGGTGGCGGCGGCCTTGAACCCGGCCAGCAGCACGATCGGCCTGCCGGTGGGATCTCCCGCCTCGTCGACGTGCAGCCGCACCCCGTCATCCGCGTGGATCACGGAGTCGTCGGCGTGGATCGAGGGCATCTCAGTCTCCGTTCGGAAAGGCCTTGCCGGGGTTGAGCATCCCGGCCGGGTCGAGGGCGTGCTTGATCGAGCGGTGCAGTCCTCGCACCACCGGGCTGAGCTCCGCCGCCGCGCCGCCCAGCTTGAGGAGGCCCACGCCGTGCTCACCGGTGACGGTTCCGCCGAGGGCGCGGCAGTCGTCGACGATGCGGTCGAACGCCGCCTTCGCACGCGACTTCGCATCGTCGTCACCCTCCGGCGCGATGATCAGCGGATGCAGGTTGCCGTCGCCCGCGTGCGCGATGTTGGCGATCACGACACCCGCGTCGGCCGCTGCCGCCTCGATCCGCGCGAGCATCTCGGGAACGGCGCCGCGCGGAACGCAGACGTCCTCGGTCAGCACCGGGCCCAGCCGCTCCAGTGCGGGGTACGCGAGGCGCCGGGCCGCGAAGAGCCGGTCGATGTCGGCGGGCTCCACCGCCCGTTCGACGCGGTCGCCGCCTTCCGTGCGGAAGTGCGCCTCGATCGCGGCGGCGAGCTCCTCGCCGCGCGCACCGGGCTCGTCCACCTTGGCCAGCAGCAGCGCGTTCGCGTCCTCCGGCAGGTCCCAGCCCTGCCATTGCGCCACGGCGTGCAGGCAGGTGCGGTCGATCAGCTCGAGCGCCGACGGCACGATGCCCGCCTCGGACACGGCGGCGACCGCGCGTCCGGCATCCGTCAGCGTCCGGAAATAGCCGACGACCGCGCGTTCCTCGCGGCCGCCGAGCGGTCGCAGCTTCACCGTGACGTCGACGATGATGCCCAGCGTGCCCTCGGAGCCGACGAACAGGCCGGTCAGGTCGTACCCCGTGACGCCCTTGGCGGTCGTGCGGCCGAGCTTCGCGATGCTGCCGTCGGCGAGCACCACCGTCATACCGATGACATAGTCGCGGGTCACCCCGTATTTCACGCAGCAGATGCCGCCGGCGTTGGTCGCCACGTTCCCGCCGATGGTCGAGATCGCCTGGCTCGCCGGGTCGGGCGGGTACCAGAGCCCGTGCGCGGCGACGTGGCGGCGCAGGTCGTCGTTCAGCACCCCCGCCTCCACGACGGCGTAGCGTTCGGCGGCGTCGACCTCGACGATCCTCGTCATCCGCTCGAGCGAGAGGACGAGGCATCCGCTCGTCGCGTTCGCGCCTCCTGAGAGACCGGTGCCCGCGCCGCGCGGCACGATCGCGACCCCGTGCGCCGCCGCGATGCGGACGGTCGCGACGACATCGTCGATGCGCGATGCGAAGACGACGGCGGCGGGCAGCCCGAACTCGGCCCACTCCGCGTCGTCGTGACTCAGCCGCTCGAGCGTCTCGGCGTCGGTGGCGACGGTGTGCGGCGGCAGTGCGGCGCGGAGCGCCTCGGCGACGGAGTGCATGGCGTACCGATGCTAGTCCGTGCGGCCCCACGGGGATCGTCTCTGCACCGCGAACCCATGGCCGACCTGGGAAATCGCCACGCCCGGTCCACGATCGAGGGGGTGGGCTACAGTGTGACCTGTGGCACGCCGTAATGCCCCGCCGGGCTCGCAGACCTCGCTGCGCGAGGCCAATCGCGCGCGCGTCGTCGAGTCGCTCAAGCGCCACGGCCGCCTCACCCAGATCGAGCTCGCCGGCAGCACCGGTCTCTCTCCCGCCACGGTGTCGAACATCGTCAAAGAGCTGACGGCCTCGGGACTGCTCCACACGTCGTTCACCACGAGCAGCGGTCGCCGCGCCACCCTCGTGTCGCTCGCGCGGCGGCTGGGTCTCGTCGCCGGCGTCCACTACAGCTCGCGGCAGCTGCACATCGCGATCGCCGACACCGCGCGCACCATCGTCACGCAGTCCTCGCTCCCGCTCCCCCTGGATCACCGCCACGACTCCGAGCTCGACCGCCTCGCGCTGCTGCTCGGCGACATGATGGAGTCGCTCGGCGGGTCGCTGGCGGACCTCCTCGCCGTCGGGCTGGCACTGCCCGCGCCGATCGATCCGCGCACCGGCATGGTGTCGACCCCCGGCCTGCTGCGCGGCTGGGAGGGCGTCGACGTCGCCGAGAGCCTCTCGGTGCGCATCGGCCGGCCGGTGCACGTCGACAGCGAGGCGAACCTCGGCGGACTCGCCGAGGCGCGCGAGGGCAACGGCCGCGCCGCCGCATCCTCCGTGTTCATCCGCGTCGGCCACACCATCAGCGCCGGACTCGTGGTCGGCGGGGACCTGTTCCGCGGCGTCAACGGCAAGGCGGGCCAGATCGGCCACGTCACGCTCGACGAGAACGGGCCGATCTGCCGCTGCAGCAACCGCGGGTGCCTCGAGACCTACGCGGGCGGACCGGCGCTGCTGTCGCTGTTCCCGCCGAGCGAGGGCATGCACCGCCTCGGCGACCTGCTCCACGCCGCGGAGGCCGGGGACGGCGCCGCACGCCGCGTCATCGCCGATGCGGGACGCCACATCGGCATCGCCGCGGCGAGCCTCTGCAATCTCTTCGATCCCGAGGTCATCGTCGTCGGCGGCGAACTGGGGCTGGCGGGCGAGATCCTGATGGCGCCGATGCGGCACTCGCTCGAGCGCACCGCACTGCCGTCGGCAGGCGGCCTGCCCGAGATCGTGGGCGCCTCCTTCGGCGAGTGGGCCGAGACGCGCGGGGCGATCGCCATCGCGCTCGACCATGTGACGGTCAGCGCTCAGCTCCCGACGGCAACCTCGCTTCCCATCACCGCATAGGCTCGTCCGATGTCCCGCATCCGACACGATCGGCCGTGGCGGCGCCCGGGCGGGCGCCGCACCGCGGTGGCCGCCGCCGTCGTGCTCGTCGCGGCGGCGCTGCTCTCGGCCTGCACCGGGACACCCACCGAGAACGACCCGCCCAGCGATGACACCATCGCGCTCCTCCTGCCCGATGCGAAGACGGCACGCTACGAGACGTTCGACAGGCCGCTGTTCGAAGCCCGCGTGGCCGAGCTCGGGGACTACGACGTCCTGTACGCCAACGCCGATCAGGACGCCGCGAAGCAGCAGCAGCAGGCGGAGTCCGCCCTCACCTCCGGCGCGGGCGTGCTCGTCCTCGATCCGGTGGATGCCAACGCCGCCGTCAGCATCGTGAGCACCGCCAACGCCAAGGGCGTGCCGGTCATCTCGTACGACCGCCTGATCGCCGGGGGCGACCTGGCGTACTACATCTCCTTCGACAACGAGAAGGTCGGCGTGCTGCAGGCGCAGGCATTCGTCGACGCGATGCGCGCGACGGACGACGGCAGCGGCATCCTGATGGTGAACGGCTCGCCGACCGACAGCAACGCGGCGCTGTTCAAGCAGGGCGCCCACAGCATCATCGACGACAGCGGCCTACGCGTGCTGGCCGAGTACGACACGCCGGGGTGGAGTCCCGAGAAGGCGCAGGAGTGGGTGTCGGGCCAGATCGCCCAGCACGGCGATGCGATCGCGGGGGTCTACGCCGCGAACGACGCCACCGCCGGCGGCGCGATCGCGGCGCTGCGGGTCGCGAACGTGGATCCGCTCCCGATCGTGACCGGACAGGATGCCGAGCTCTCGGCCATCCAGCGGATCCTCACCGGCGACCAGTACATGACGGTGTACAAGGCGATCAAGCCGCAGGCCGAGCTCGCCGCCGAGGTCGCCGTCAAGCTGCTGCACGGCGAGGAGGTCACCGCACCGCTGGAGATCGAGGGGACGCCGGCCACGCTGCTCGACCCCGTGGCGGTGACGATCGACGAGATCATGGACACCGTGGTCGCCGACGGGTTCTGGAGCGTCGACGACATCTGCACGCCGGCCTACGCCGATGCGTGCCAAGCTGCGGGCATCGGGTAGGGTCTCGACTCTGGCAGGGGTCGGCTGGGGCCGGAACGACGACGAGGACGAAGCGAGGACGAGGCGAGGATGTCGATGACGCACCCGCGGACGGGGCGGCCGCGCGAACGCGTGCTGACGATGCGCGGCATCGGCAAGCGGTTCGGCGCGGTCAAAGCGCTCACCGACGTGGACTTCTGGGTCAACGAGGGCGAGGTGGTCGCACTCGTCGGCGACAACGGCGCCGGCAAGTCCACCCTCGTCAAGGTGCTGGCCGGCGTGCACCCGCCCGACAGCGGATCGATCGAGTTCGACGGCGAAGAGGTGGGCATCGGCTCCCCCGCGGACGCCCAGCAGCTCGGGATCGAGACGATCTTCCAGGACCTCGCGCTGTGCGACAACCTCGACGTCGTCGCGAATCTGTGGCTCGGCCGCGAGCTCCGCGACGGCGCCACCCTCGACGAGGTCGACATGGAGCAGCGCACCTGGACGCTGCTGCGCGAGCTGTCGGCCAAGATCCCTTCCGTACGCGTCCCCGTCGCCTCCCTGTCGGGAGGTCAGCGCCAGACCGTCGCGATCGCCCGTTCGCTGATCGGCGAGCCTCGCGTCGTCATCCTCGACGAGCCGACGGCGGCGCTGGGCGTCGCGCAGACCGCCGAAGTGCTGAACCTCATCGAGCGCCTCCGGGAGCGCGGGCACGGCGTGATCCTCATCAGCCACAACATGGCGGACGTCATGGCCGTCGCCGATCGCGTGGTGGTGCTGCGCCTCGGCCGCAACAACGGCGTGTACAACGTCGCCGACGTGACGAGCGAGATCCTCATCGCCGCCATCACGGGGGCGGTCGACCACTCCGCGGCACCGCGGCGTACACCGGAGCGCGTGCCGGAGCGGTCGGATGCCGTAGCCACCGCTCCGCGTGATGAGGAACCGTCCGACGAGCAGACCGCCGGCGGCACGGTGATCCGCATGCCGCGCGCCGGCTCCCGCCGCACTCCCCGACCCCGCGGGGACGGGAGCCGATGAGCGCGCGCGGTGAGCGACTGACCGAGCCGACCGGCGACGAACGGCTCCTGAGCGGCAGCGGCATCCGTCTCGCTCTGGAAGGCTTCCTGACGCGCATCCGGGGCGGCGACCTCGGGGCTCTCCCCGTCGTGCTGGGGATCGCGGTGATCTGGACGGTGTTCCAGCTGCTGAACCCGGTCTTCCTCTCCAGCGAGAATCTCGTCAACCTCACGATGCAGTGCGCCGCCATCGGCACGATCGCACTCGGCGTCGTCCTGGTGCTGCTCGTCGGCGAGATCGACCTCTCGGTCGGCTCGGTCTCAGGGCTCGCCGCCGCGGTGCTCGCCGTGAGCTTCGTGCAGCTGCAGTGGAACCTCTTCCTGGCGCTGGCCGCCGCGATCGTCGTCGGCTGCCTCGTCGGGCTGCTCTACGGCTATCTCTTCACGCGCTTCGGGCTGCCGAGCTTCGTCATCACGCTGGCCGGTCTTCTCGGGTTCCTCGGACTGCAGCTGTGGGTGCTCGGCGAGACGGGCTCGATCGCCATCCCGTTCGACTCCTGGCTCGTGCAGTTCGCGCAGCAGATGTTCCTGCCCGCGTGGGCGTCCTACGTCGTGGCGGTGCTGGCGGCGGCCGCGTTCGCCTGGTCGCTCCTGCGCCGCGCGCGACGGCGGGCGGCGGCGAATCTGGTGAGTCAGAGCTACACCGAGATCGCGGTGCGCAGCGCCGTCCTGCTCGCCTTCCTCCTGGTGGCGACGTGGTACCTGAACATCTACCGCGGCGTCGGCGTGATGTTCCTGTTCTTCCTCGGTCTCATCGTCGCCATGAACTTCGTGCTGACCCGCACCCGCTGGGGACGGGCCGTGTACGCCGTCGGCGGATCGGTCGAGGCCGCCCGGCGTGCCGGCATCCGGGTCGACCGCATCTACCTCTCGGTGTTCGCGATGTGCTCCACGCTCGCCGCGGTGGGAGGCATCCTGGCGGCCGCACGGCTGGCATCGGCGAACCAGAGCTCGGGCACGGGGGATGTGAACCTCAACGCGATCGCGGCGGCCGTCATCGGCGGGACGAGCCTCTTCGGCGGGCGCGGATCGGCGTTCTCGGCGCTCGTCGGCGTCGTCGTGATCCAGTCGATCTCGTCGGGCCTGACCCTCATGAACCTCGACTCGTCGGTGCAGTTCATGGTCACCGGCGTGGTGCTCGTGCTCGCGGTGATCGTCGACTCGCTCTCCCGCCGCACACGCGCAGCCACCGGCCGCGCCTGAACCCAGTGCGGCGACGCACTGGGTTCACTTGGCGAACACTCGGCGAGGGGCACTCCGACGCTTGGCCAGCCCCGGTGCGCATTATGCATGCGCAAGGCGGGTCTCGCACACATTCTGCACGGTAAGCGCTCTCTTCGGCGCGAGCTTCTCGGCTGGCCCGTGGTCAAACCGCCGGCGTTGCCAAAGCGTTACGTTCAAGACTTGACGCCAAGAATGCCCGTCATCGATGATCGCATCAGCGCGAAGAAACCGGGGACGATCCTGGGGCTCGCTCGCTTCAATGACGAAAGGCGAATGATGAAGAAGTCTTCACTCCTCGCGGTGGCCGCCCTCACGGGCGCGGCCGCGGTGATGCTGGCCGGCTGCGCCGGCGGCAACGGCGACACCGGGGACGGCGGTGACGACGGCGGCGACGCCGCGAGCACGCGAGCGTGCGTCATCCTCCCCGACGCCGCCTCGTCGGCCCGCTGGGAGAACCTCGACCGCCGCTACCTCCAGGAAGGGCTCGAGGCCGCGGGCTTCGAGGCCGACATCCAGAACGCCCAGGACGACGTCGAGGCGTTCGCGACCATCGCGGACCAGCAGCTCACGCAGGGCTGCGGCGTCATGATGCTCGTCGACATCAACGGCGCTGCCGTCTCGGTTGCCGAGAGGGCGAAGGCCGAGGGCATCCCGGTCATCGCCTATGACCGCTCCTTCAAGGGCTCCGACTACTACGTCTCGTTCGACAACGTCGAGGTCGGGCGACTGCAGGGCCAGACGGTGCTGGACGGACTCGAGGCCGCGGGGAAGGACCCCGCCACCGCCACCGTCGTGTACATGGGCGGCGACCCGACCGACAACAACGCCGGGATGTTCAAGGAAGGCGCGGTGGAGGTCATGGAAGCGGCCGGGATCACTCCCGCCGCAGAGCCGCCGGGAGTCTGGGACGGCGCGCAGTCGCAGACCAACTTCGAGCAGGCGCTGACCAGCTTGAACGGCCAGGTCGACGGCGTCTGGGTGGCCAATGACACGAACGCCGCGGGCGTGATCAAGGTCCTTCAGGACAACAACCTGACCGGTGTCGCAGTGTCCGGGCAGGACGCCGATGTCGCCGGGCTGCAGAACGTCCTGCTCGGCTGGCAGACGGCGACCGTCTGGAAGCCGATCGAAGAGCTTGCCACCCAGGCTGTCGAGCTCGCGGTAGCGCTGCTGGAAGGCGAGACCCCTGAGGCGGACGCGGAGCTCGAGGACGGCACGCCGTTCTTCCAGTCGACGCCCATCCTCGTCGGCCCAGAAGAGGTCAAGGACGTCGTCGCGTCAGGACAGACGGCGTACGACGAGGTCTGCACCGCCGAGGTCCTGGCCGCCTGCGAACAGTACGGAGTGACCGAGTAAGTCCTGCAGTTCATCGCCACGGGGCGTCGCGTCTAAGGCGCGGCGCCCCGTCCGGCGACACGGCGCATCCCAAGGAGCGAGCATGTCAGAAACCCTCACGGCGACGGAGCCGATCATCCGGCTCGTCGGCGTCAAGAAGTCATTCGGTCCCGTCAGCGTCCTCAAGGGAGTGGACCTCCGCGTTCATCCAGGACGGGTCACCGCCCTGGTCGGCGACAACGGCGCCGGAAAGTCCACCCTCATCAAAGGCCTCGCGGGCGTCCAGCCGTACGATCAAGGCGAAGTGCTGATCGACGGCGTCCATCGGGACCTTCACGCGCCAAGAGATGCCTCGGCGCTCGGCATCGAGGTCGTCTACCAGGACCTCGCCCTGGCCGACAACCTCGATATCGTGCAGAACATGTTCCTCGGCCGCGAGGAGACGGCGTTCGGGACGTTCGACGAAGGGCGCATGGAGAAGGAGGCGTCCGACACCCTCCGATCGCTCTCAGTGCGCACGGTGAGATCGGTCCGACAAAAGGTGTCGAGCCTTTCCGGCGGCCAGCGGCAGACGGTTGCGATCGCGCGCGCGGTCCTGAAGAAGGCCCGAGTGGTCATCCTCGACGAGCCGACCGCCGCACTGGGCGTCGCCCAGACGGAGCAGGTGCTCAACCTCGTGAAGCGGCTCTCCGAGCAGGGCGTCGCCGTCATTCTCATCAGTCACAACCTCGCCGACGTCTTCGAGGTGGCCGACGACATCGCTGTGCTCTATCTCGGCCAGATGGTGGCGCAGATCGACACGAAGGACACCAACCGCGACGACGTCGTGGGGTACATCACCGGCACCAAGACGCTCGGCGGAGTCCAGATCATGAGCACCGAGACGATTCGCACCGAAGGGGGCGCGGAATGAGCACCAACGCGACACGCACCGAAGCTGCACCCGATCCGGTGGCGAGCGACCTCATCGGGAGCGGTGTCGAAGGCGGCCTGCGCGAGCAGGCGCAGGCATGGTGGCAGCGCGTTCGCGCAGGCGACATGGGAGCCCTCCCCGCCATCGGCGGCCTCATCGTCCTCGGCATCCTCTTCTCACTGCTGAGCGACTTCTTCCTCACCGAGCGCAACTTCGCCAATCTGCTCAACCAGGCCGCAACACTCGTCGTGCTCGGGATGGCGCTGGTCTTCGTGCTGCTGCTCGGCGAGATCGACCTTTCCGCCGGCGTCACGGGCGGGGTCGGAATGGCCCTGTTCGTGGTTCTCAACACGGTGTGGGGTTTCCCCTGGCCGCTGGCGCTCCTCGTCGGGTTCGGGTTCGGCTTCCTGACCGGTGCGCTGATAGGTTTCTTCGTCGCCAGGATCGGCATCCCGTCATTCGTCGTGACGCTGGGTCTCTTCCTGGGGTTCCAGGGTCTGGCGCTGACCGTCATCGGAGCGGGAGGGCTCTACCGCATCGAGGTTCCCGAGCTCATCGCGCTGCAGCGTGCGAACCTGCCGACGTGGGGCGGCTGGGTGCTGTTGGCGGTGATCCTCGCAATCTCGGCGGCGACATCGTTCTGGGATCGCGCTCGGCGCCGTCGCGCCGGCGTGCCCAACCGCACGGTCTCGCTCGTGTTCATCAAGCTCGCGGTGATCGCGGTCCTCGGCGGAGCGGTTGTGTACGTGCTCAATCGGGACCGGGGTCAGTCGGTCGTAGAGGTCTCGGGGGTTCCCCTCGTCGTCCCGATCGTCCTGGCGATCCTCTGGGTCGGCACCTTCGTGCTGGACCGCACGAAATTCGGTCGCTACATATACGCGATCGGTGGGAATGCGGAGGCGGCCCGACGATCGGGCATAAAGGTCCGCTGGATCAAGTGGTGGGCTTTCGTGATCTGCTCGAGCCTGGCGGTGGCCTCAGCCCTCCTCAGCGTGTCGCGGGTCGGCTCGGTGGATGCCACCGTCGGCCGTGACATCGTGCTCTCGGGCGTGGCCGCGGCCGTCGTCGGCGGCGTGAGCCTCTTCGGCGGGAAGGGGCGCCTGATGCACGCCGCGATCGGTGCGCTCGTGATCGCGACGATCACCAACGGCCTCGGCCTGCTGAACCTCCCTGCAGGCATCAACCTGCTCGTCACAGGCGGCGTCCTCATCCTTGCCGCAACGGTGGATGCGCTGTCGCGTGTGCGATCGGGCGGCGGCAGAACGTAGATCCATCGGGCAACGCGGAGGCGCCGGGCGGAGGACCGCTCGGCGCCTTCGTCGTCCGCCTCCGTGGCGACCTCAGGACTCAACGATCCGATCGCGCTGTGCCGCGATCACCTCGTCGACCCATGCCGGCACGAGCTCGGTCGCACGACCGGCGCGCGCCTCGTCGAACGGCACCGCGTCCTCGAAGAGCAGCAGGGTGTCGCGCGGCTCGAGGTTGAGCTCGGTCGTCCGCGCGCCGAAGGCCGCCGCGAGCGCGACGTACCCCGCGGCGGGATAGACCGCCCCGGACGTGCCGATGGAGACGAACTCATCGCACGCCACCACCGCGTTCTCGATGCGCTCGAGCTCGTACGGCATCTCGCCGAACCAGACCACGTCGGGGCGCAGCATCCGCTCTCCGCACTCGGGGCAGGGCGGGCGATCGATGAGGTCGCCGTCCCACTCGGGCCGTGAGCCGCACGCGCCGCACAGCGCCCGGCGCAGCTCGCCGTGCATGTGCACGAGGCGGCGGCTGCCGGCGCGCTCGTGCAGGTCGTCGACGTTCTGCGTGACCACGAGCAAGTCGTCCCCGATCGCGCCTTCGAGCCGGGCGAGGGCGCGATGGGCGGCGTTGGGCGCCACGGCTCCGAGGGCACGGCGCCTCTCGTCGTAGAAGGCGAGCACGGTGTCGGGGTCGCGCTCGTAGGCCTCCGGCGTCGCGACGTCTTCGACGCGGTGCCCCTCCCACAGGCCGTCGGCGCCGCGGAAGGTGGGCACGCCGCTCTCGGCGGAGATGCCGGCCCCGGTGAGGACGACGATCCGCGTCATCGGACCGTTCCCGGCGCCACGTGCGACAGCACGCGCTCCCACACGTCGGCGAGGATCAGGCGAGAGGTGGGATCGGTGGTCTTCGGGACCATCTCGACGCGCGCAGACGGGAGCCGCTCGGCGAACCAGCGCGCCGCGCCGGCGGCGGCATCCGGGTCGTCCCGCCCGTTCATCAGCAGCGTCTTCGCGTCGATGCGCTGCAGCAGCTGTCCGAGCTCGTAGCCCCCGAGCTCGGACTCGGGACGCGGCACGGCCACGAGGGCGAGCCGGTCGACTCCGACGCCGACGAGGGCGGCGACCCTGACGGCCAGCTCCCCGGCGGCGGCCACGCCGACGATGCCGGCGGGGCGATCCTCACGCTCCTCGGTGACGAACTGCGCGATCCGCCGGGCGGTGGCCTCCGCGGGCGTCGTTCCGCGGTAGGCCACCGGGTCGTCGACGTCGTCGACAGTCAGTCCGATGGCCACGACGCGCGCGTCGCGTCGCATCGTGGCGTCGGGCAGCGGATCGGACAGCGCCGAGGCGCCTCCGCGGAGAAGGAAGACGGTGCGCTCTGCGCCGGGTGCCCCGAAGCTGCGGTGCTCGTAGGCGGCGTCGGGTGCAGCTGCTCTGGTCATGGCGAAAGCCTACGAGCCGCAGGAGCCGCCGGGGCAGTCACCGCGCGGCCGGCGCGCGCCGAGAATCAGGCGCGCGCCGGGAGCAGGCATCCCCCGCTCAGGCGATGAGCGGGATCGCACCCACCAGCACGCCGACGGCGAGCATCGCGAGCGACACGACGCAGGCCCGCCACAGCACCTTCTTGTGGTGATCGCCGAGGTTGACGCTCGCCAGCGAGACCAGCAGCAGGATGGCGGGCACGAGCGGGCTCTGCAGGTGCACCGGCTGGCCCGTGATCGAGGCGCGGGCCATCTCGACCGGCGCGATCCCGAAGTGCTCGGCGCTCTGCGCCAGCACGGGGAGGATGCCGTAGTAGAACGCATCGTTCGACATGAAGAACGTGAACGGGATCGACAGGATGCCGGTGATCACGGCCAGGAAGGGTCCGAGCGAGGCGGGGATCACAGTCGTGATCCAGGTCGCCATCGCATCGACCATGCCGGTGCCGTTCAGCACGCCGACCAGCACACCGGCCGCCAGCACCATCGAGACGACGCCGACGATGCTCGGCGCATGGGCGACGATCTCGTCGGCCTGGCTCTTGAGCTTCGGGAAGTTCACGAACAGCGCGATCGCGGCGCCGACCATGAAGACGTAGGCGAGCGGGAAGACGTCGAGCACCAGCAGCACCATCACCGCGAGGGTCAGTGCCAGGTTGAACCAGATGAGCTTCGGCCGCAGGGTGGCGCGGTTCGGGTCGAGCATCGTGTCAGCCATCGCGGTGTCTTCGCGGTCGACGACGGCCGTGGCGATGGGCAGGCTGCCCCGCCCGCCGGCGAGCGTCACGATGTTGCCGGTGCGCAGCGTCGCGCGGGCGCCCGGCTTCGTGTCGCTGCCGCGGAAGATGCGAGGTCCGGCGAGCACTCCCCCGCCGTCGAGGCGCGACTCGTCGATGCTGCCGATGCGCTTGCGCTCGGAGAGTCCGAGGAACCAGGCGAAGGCCAGGGAGATGACGATGCCGGCAGCGAGCGAGGGCAGCATCGGCACGAAGATGTCGGTGGGCTGCAGGCCCAGCGCGGTCGCCGCGCGCACCGTGGGGCCGCCCCACGGGACGATGTTCAGCGTGCCGTTCATGAGGCCTGCGACGCAGGTGAGCACGACGGGGCTCATGCCCAGGCGCAGGTAGATCGGCAGCATCGCGGAGGTCGTGATGATGAAGGTCGTCGACCCGTCGCCGTCGAGCGAGACCGCTCCGGCCAGCACCGCCGTGCCCAGCACGACCTTGGCGGGATCGTCGCCGAGCAGCCGCGTGATCGCGCGGATGAGCGGATCGAACAGTCCGACATCGATCATGATGCCGAAGTACATGATGGCGAACATCAGCAGCGCGGCGGTCGGCGCCATGCTGCCGATGGCGTCGAGGATCATGTCGCCGAGCCCGAGTCCGGCGCCGGCGAACAGCCCGAACACGGTCGGCACGAGGATGAGCGCGACCATCGGCGTCAGCCGGCGCGTCATGATGAGCGCCATGAAGACCAGCACCATCGTGAAGCCCAGCGCGACGAGCACGCCCTCGGACGGCACGAAGGCGGTGGCGTAGCCCTCGTCGGCCTCGGCGGCCTGGAACAGGATCGGAACTGCCGCGTTCATCTCGACTCCTTCGTCGTGTCGTGCGGGTGGTGGCGTCGCACCGGTCTCGGTGCGTTCCCGCGAGGCTAGGCGCGAGGCACGGCTCGTCGCGCGTTAAGTCGCATTCCCGCAGGTTGTGCGCGTAGCGTGTGTTCTGCGCATTGTGCTCACGTACGCGGAGACGGGTCCCCTCATCGGTCCCGGCCATTCGTCGGCCCGTCCCCACATCAGCCCGTCCACACATCAGCCCGTCCACACATCAGCCCAGGGAGGTGGGATGCGCTTCGCGACACGGCTGCTGCTGATGCAGCTGGCGACGGTGACCGCCGTCGTCGCCGTGTGCGCGCTCGTCTTCGGGTGGCTGGGCGTGCGCCAGCTCCGGGCGGAGTCCGAGGCCGCCGCCCTCAACATCGCCCGCACGGTCGCGGAGGATCCCGACGTGAAGTCGCTGGTCGCCGAGTTCTCCGCCGACCCGGGAACGCCGGATGCCGCGCAGCTGCGCACCGGCGCCCTCCAGCAGATCGCGGCCGACGTGGCAGATCGCACGGACGCGCTGTTCGTCGTCATCACCGACGATCACGGCATCCGTCTCGCCCACCCGACGGAGGAGCTTCTGGGCCAGGTCGTCTCGACGCCCTTCGCCGAGGTGCTCGAGGGCAACGAGGTCGTCGACTGGGAGGTGGGCACCCTCGGCGAATCCGCCCGTGCCAAGGTGCCGGTCTACCCGGAGGACGGCGGCGCGCCCGTGGGCGAGGTGAGTGTCGGATTCGAACGCGCGAGCGTCTTCGACGACCTCCCCGCACTCGTCGCCACCATCGCGATCGCCGCGGTCGGCGGGCTGGCGCTGGCCGCCGTGGCCACGCTGCTGCTTCGACGTCGGTTCGAGCGGCTCACCCTCGGGCTCCAGCCGGAAGAGCTCGTGACACTCGTGCAGAATCAGGCGGCGGTGCTCGAGGGGGTCGGCGACGGCGTCGTGGCGCTGGATCCCGACGGCGTCGTGCGGGTGTGCAATGAGGCCGCCGAACGGATGCTGGGGATCGACGCGGCGGCCGGGCGCCGCTTCGACGAGCTCCCATTGCCCGAGACCGTGCGCGACGCCGTGCGCGACGGGGCGTCGGGCGTCGAGGCCGTCGTCGGCGACCGGGTGCTGTACCTCGACACCCGGCCGGTGCAGCGGGACGCACGGGCGCTGGGCCAGATCGTGGTCGTGCGGGACCGCACCGACGTCGAGGCGCTCGCCGGCCGGCTCGAGACCGTGCGTGCCATGACCGAGGCGCTGCGGGTGCAGCGGCACGAGTTCGCCAATCGCCTGCACGTCGCGTCCGGCTTGATCGACGCGGAACGCGTCGACGAGGCGCGCGCGTTCCTCGGCGACCTGACCGAGCGCGGCGCCGTGGACTTCGGCGTCGCCGGGCTCGAGCGCGTGCCCGACGCGTTCCTGACGTCGCTGCTCGGCGCGACGGCCGCGACGGCGCGGGAGCGCGGCGTGACGGTCCGCGTCTCGGAGGACACCCTGCTGCTGAGCGAGGTGGCCGAGGCGGAGGACGTGGCGGCGGTGCTGGGCAACCTCGTCGGCAACGCCGTCACCGCGGCGGTCGGCGGCGCACAGCCCGGCTGGGTCGAGATCGCGCTGCTGGGCGACGGCGGCGAACTGGTGATCACGGTGGCCGACTCGGGTGGCGGCATCCAGCCGCCGGGAGCCGACCCCTTTGCACGCGCCACCACCCGAGACGCGGCGGCGAGCCGGAGCGACACCGTGCACGGGCACGGCTTCGGGCTTCCGCTCTCACGCGACCTCGCACGCCGCCGCGGCGGTGACGTGTGGCTGATCGACCCCGGCGGCCAGGGGTCCGGTGCCGTGTTCGGCGCTCGGCTGCCCGGCGCACTGCGCCCCGCCAGCGGGAACCCCGAGGAGAAGAGCGCATGAATCGTCCCATCCGGGTGCTGGTCGTCGACGACGACTTCCGCGTCGCCGGACTGCACCGTGACATCGTGGCGTCGCGGCCCGGATTCACCGCACTCGATGCCGTGCAGTCGCTCGGCGCCGCACGGCAGGCGGTGCGGGCGCACGCCCCCGATCTGCTGCTCGTCGACGCCTTCCTTCCCGACGGCGACGGCGTCGAGTTCGCCGCCGCGGCCGACATCGACGCGTTCGTGCTGTCGGCTGCCACCGATGCCGCCACGGTGCGCCGCGCCCTGCAGGCGGGGGCGCTCGCCTATCTGACGAAGCCCTTCGACGCCCGGGTGCTCGCCGAGCGGCTCGACCGCTATGCGCGGATGCGCAACCTGCTGGTCACCGACCGGCCGCTGGAGCAGGAGCAGATCGATCGCGCCCTCGCGATCATGCACGGCGGCGCGGAGCCCGCGACCGTCACCCGCTCGGCGACCGAGCAGCTGATCCTCGAGGGGCTCGGCGACGACGAGGCGTCCGCTGCGGAGATCGCCGACCGGGTCGGCATCTCGCGAGCGACCGCCCAGCGGCACCTCGCGGGGCTCGCCAGCCGCGGCCTGGTCGATGTGCGACTGCGCTATGGGACGACGGGCAGGCCCGAGCACCGGTACATCGCGGTCCGCCGCTGACGTCGGGGCGGCCCCCCACTCATCCCCGCAGCAGACTCCGCAGCGCGTCGATCGTGTCCGCCTCCGCGGGGCCCTTGTCGGGCCGATAGCCCTTCACACGCGCGAAGCGCAGAGCGACACCGCCCGGGTAGCGCGTCGAGCGCTGCACCCCGTCGATGGCGACCTCGACGACTGTCTCGGGCCGCACGTGCACCGCATGCGACGAGCGGTGCGTCTCGATGGTCGGGAAGAACTCGGTCTGCCAGCGCAGCGTCGCATCGGTGAGGCCCTTGAAGGTCTTGCCCACCATCACGAAGGCTCCCGGCTCGCCGAACGCCCCCTCGGGGTCGCGGGCACCCAGGCGCAGGTTCGAGAGCTGCCCGGTGCGCCGGCCCGATCCCCACTCGACGGCGAGCACGACGAGGTCGTAGGTCAGCACGGGCTTGACCTTGAGCCAGCTCTTTCCCCGGCGCCCGGCGGCGTAGGGGGCATCGAGCCCCTTCACCATCACGCCCTCGTGCCCGGCGGCGAGCGCCTCGCGCGAGAACTCCTCGGCGCGCGCCGCGTCGTCGGTGACGATGCCGGGCACGCGGGCATCGCCGACGGCACGGTCGAGCAGCTCGAGGCGCGTCGCGAGCGGCTCGTCGATGAGGTCGCGGCCGTCCAGATGCAGGATGTCGAAGAACCACGGCCGCAGCACGACGGCGGCCGCGTCGTCCGCCCCGAGCGAGCCGAAGCGGGCCATCGTGTCCTGGAAAGGACGCGGGCCGCCGTCCTCATCGAGCGAGAGGGTCTCGCCGTCGAGGATCACCCGGTCGGCCGGCAGCGCCCGCACGGCGGACACGATCTCGGGCACGCGGTGGGTGATGTCGGCGAGGCTGCGGGTGAACACGCGCACGTCGTCGCCGTCGCGGTGCACCTGGATGCGTGCGCCGTCGAGCTTGTACTCGACGGATGCCGCGCCGCCGAGCGTCTCGAGCGCCTCCGCCGTCGAGCCCGCCGTCGCGGCGAGCATCGGCAGCACGCCGCGCCCCACCTCGAGGCCGATGGCGGCCAGCTCTTCGGGCGCGCCGATGAGGGCGGTCCGCGCCGTGGCGCCGAGGTCGCCCGACAGCATGGCGGCACGCCGCACGGTCGGCGCGTCGCGGTCGGATGCCTTCGCGACGGCGTCGAGCAGCACGCCCTCGAGCGCCCCGGTGCGCAGTTCGCCGAGCATGACGCGGGCGAGGAAGTCCCACTCCCCCGCCGTGGCGGTGCGCGCCAGCTGGTCGAGAGCGGCGGCGCGGGTGGCGACGGACCCCGGGCCGTCTGCCCCGGCGAGCCGGTCGAGCGCCTCATCGACGTCGCCCACGGTCAGCGTCGGCTCGTCGGCGTGCGTCACGGCGAGATTCGAGAGACTCCGCCACCCGACGCCGAGGCGCCCCTGCCGCGGACTCGCGGTCAGGAACCCGATCGCCGGCCGGATCTCATCGGCGTCGAGCCGGCGGAGCACCTCCGCGAGCGCGGCGACCTTGGCCAGTCGCGACGACGTCGAGGCCACGGCATCCGTCGCCGTCACGAGCTCGTGGAGCAGCATGCCCGCATTCTCGCACCCGGCCCCGACACGCGCCCACCCCGCAGGCGTCGGGGACCACGACCGGCGTCAGCGCCGTCGCGACCCGAGCGACGCGACGACGTCGCGCAGCGCCGGTTCCAGCTCGGGATGGGCGAACCCGTACCCCGCCGCGGTGAGCGCCTCGGGAACCACCCAGCGGCTCTTGAGTATGAGCTCCGGCTCGGTGCGCAGCACCCACATCGCCGGTTCGAGCATGAACCGCCAGGCGGGCAGTCCGATCGGCGCGCCGACGATGCGGCGCAGCGTCGCCATGAGCCCGCGGTTGTCGGAGGTCTCGGGAGCCGCGAGGTTGACCGGTCCCGCGATCTTCGGGTCGTCGCGCACGAACCGCACCGCTCCGACCACGTCGTCGAGGTGGATCCAGCTGAACCGCTGCCGGCCGCGCGATCGGTGGCGCGGCGCGCGACCGTCACCGGTCGGTTCCGGGCCGATGCCGCGATAGCGCGTGTGCGGGAACCACCATCCGTCGTACTGGGGACCGCCGAGTCCGACACGGGCCAGCCGCACGAGGCTGCGCGTCGCGGGACCGTCGCCGAGCACGATCGCCATGCGCAGTGCCACCCGACGGGTGGACGGAAGACTCGCCGCGAAGAACTCGTCCTCCCAGGTGCGGGCCACGTCGACGGAGAACCCCGTGCCGAGCTCACCCTGCTGCTCCGTCTGCGGCCGGTCGAGGGCGTAGCGGTAGATGGTCGCCGTGCTCGCATTCAGCCACAGCGGCGGCGGGGCGGCGGCGCCCTCGATGGCGTGACGCAGCGCGCGGGTGGTCTCGACGCGCGAACGCAGGATATCGTCGCGGTTCTCGTCGGTGTAGCGGCAGTCGACCGACTTGCCCGCGAGGTTCACCACGATCGCCGCGCCGTCGATGAGGGCGCGGATGCCGTCGGCATCGGGCCACGTCGCGTCGGCGCCCGCCCGGCCGATGGTGCGCACGTCGTAGCCGTCCTCGGCGAAAGCTCGCACGAGCGCGCGACCGACGAAGCCCGAGGCGCCCGCGACGACGGCGACCGGTCGGCTCATCGACCCTGCCTCACCGGCGCGACCTCTTCCGCCTCGGACGGGCGCGGCGGGCCGGCACGGCGTCGGCGCTCCACAGCGCCCAGGCCACGAGCAGCGGCTGCAGCAGCAGCCTCACGAACCGTGCCCGGCCGGTGCGCAGCATCGGCGCCGACCTGCCGGTGCGCCACTGATGGACGTTGCCGGGAAAGACCGCGACGAAGAACGCCGCGATGACCCAGCCCACGCGGCGGCGCTCAGCCGGAAGCGCCACGAGCGCGCCGCCGAGCATCAGCTCGACCACACCTGAGGCGACGACGATGGTGTCCTCGTCGGTGCGGAGCAGGCGCGTCGCCCAGTCCGGCACGACGATGCGGTAGCCGCGGCGGCCCCAGGTCAGGTGCGAGGCGCCCGCGACCACGAGGAGCGCCGCGAGCGCCCACCGGGCGATGACGCGCATCACGCGACGGCCTCGACGATCGCGTCGATGAACCGCAGATGATCGTCGGCGCTGCCCGTCGGCGTGATGGCCCGCAGCACGACTTCGTCCACGCCGGCCCGGTAGGCCGCGATCCGGTCGCGCAGCACTGCCGGACGGATCACGGTTTCTGCGGGGTCCACACCCAGTCGGGCGAAGTTCGCGGCGTACGCGGGGTAGCCGGCGTAACGGGCAGTCTCCTCGTCGAGGGCGGCGACAGCCGCGTCGTCGACGGCCGTGCGCACGTACAGCGCGACGTGGGTCTCCGGCGTGATCGCGTGCGCCTCCGCGGCCTGCGCGGCGGCGGTCTGCGGGGTGAGCCAGCTCAGCAGGACGCCATCGGATGCCGCAGCCGCTGCCCGTCGCATCCTCGGGCCCAGCGCACCGACGACGACGCGCGCGTCGGTGCGGCGGCGCAGCGCGGCCGCGGCATCCGTCACCAGCTCCACCGCGCCGCTGCGCGCCTGCCCCGAGCCGATGCCGAGCACGAGGCGGCCGGCCGGGAGGCCCGACGCCGCGACGGCGATGTCGTCGGGGGTGCGGCGGTCCACCGGCAGGACGCCCGTGGCGAGCACCAGGCGCTCGGTCGCGGTGGCAGCCGCGGCGAGCACGGCGAGCGCGTCGTGGCCCGGTGTGTCGTTCACCCAGAGGGCGTGGAATCCGGCCGCCTCGGCGGCGGGTGCCACCCGCTCCGCGAGGTCCGGGCCTGCGGCGGCCGCGATCCCGAGGGACAGCGCCGCCGTCACGAGGCGTCCGCCGCGACCAGGCGCGCCACGTCGGCGGCCCCGCGGTAGAACTCGGCGATGTCGCCGCGGGAGGCCGGAAGGAGGATCACGTCGTCGACCCCCGCGTCGAAGAACCGCTGCGCGCCGGCGGCGACCTGCGCCGGATCGCCCCACAGCGCGCGCTCGGCCGGGTCGGGCTTGTCGCCGACGTCCGCGATCGCCCGCGCCTCGGCATCCGCGCCGAACGCCGTGACGACGTAGGCGACCACGTCGTGGCGGCCGCCGCGCCCGGCGAGTTCGCGCGCCTCGCGGATCGCGGCCGTCGCGGTCGCGTACTCCTCGGCGGTGTGCCCGCTGGCGAGCACCGTGCCGTCGGCGACCTCGCCGCTCAGCCGGAGCGTCTTGGGGCCCTCGGCCGCCGCGTAGACCAGCGGCGGGCTCGCCGGCGGGTAGTCGAGCCGCACGCCGTCGAGCGACACGTAGCGCCCGGCCGTGGTGACCTCATCGCCCGCGAGCAGGCTTCGCAGCGCCGGGACGTACTCGCGCATCAGCGTCAGCGGCGAGGCCACCCGCGCACCCGCCTGTCCCATCCAGTCGAGCACGCCGTGCCCGACGCCCGGCAGCAGGCGGCCGGGGAAGAGCCGCTCGATGGTCGCCAGCTCCATGGCGGTCGCGGCGACGTTGCGCAGCGGCATGGGCGCGATGCCGATCCCGATGCGCAGGGCGTCGGTCCACGCGAGCGCCGCGCCGACCGTGGCGAACGCGGACTGCCGGAAGCAGTCCTCCCAGATCCACAGTTCGGGGAGGCCCGCGGACTCGGCGGCGAGCACCGCGTCACGGAACTCGTCGGGAGCGTGCGTATAGGGGTTGAAGATCGCGCCGATGCGGGTCATCCCCCCACTCTGTCAGCGGTCGCCGACACGCGCATCCTGACGCGGGACGCCTGGCCGACCGCCGCACGCGGTTATCGCGGCGGGCGCGCCGACGCAACCCCGTCGCTCGTACCGCGCCCACCGCGCACGCTGGGGGGATGGCGCGCATCGGGACATCCGGCTGGGTCTATCCCCACTGGCGGGGTGTGCTCTACGAAGGGCCCCAGAGCCACTGGCTCTCGCAGTACATCGCGGCGTTCGACGCGGTCGAGCTCAACGGCAGCTTCTATCGCTGGCCGGCCGACGCCAGGTTCTCGGCATGGCGAGAACGGATGCCGGACGGCTTCCAGATGGCCGTCAAGGCGCCGCGCGGCCTCACCCATGCGCGGCGGCTCCGCGATCCCGAGGTCTGGATCTCGCGGGTCACGCGGGGACTCCATGAGCTCTACGGCCGCCGCGGGCCGCTCATCGTCCAGCTGCACCCGGCGATGGAGCGCGACGACGCGCGGCTGGAGCACTTCCTGGCGCAGCTGCCGGAGTGGACCCGCCCGGCGATCGAGTTCCGGCATCCGTCGTGGGTGGATGACGCCGTCTTCGCGATGCTCGAGCGCCACGGCGCCGCGTACTGCGTGATGAGCGGCGCGCGGCTGCCCTGCGTCCTGCGCGCCACCGCTCCCCTCGTCTACGTGCGGCTGCACGGCCCCGATCCGGAGCACCTGTACGGGGGCTCGTACTCCGACGACGACCTCGCCTGGTGGGCGGAGCGCATCCGCGAATGGGAGCGCGGCGGGCATGAGGTGCAGGCGTACTTCAACAACGACGGCGAGGGCAACGCCGTCCGCAACGCGATCACGCTGAAACGGATGCTGGAGGCCTGACGCCGATCCGGGCGCCGGGCGCCGGGCGCCGGGTCACAGACGTCCCGCGACACGGCGAGAGGCGCCGGCCCGAAGGCGCGGCGCCTCTCGCAGAGGTGGTGCTCAGCTCACGCGGCGAGCGGGAACGACGCCCCGGCGACCACCGAGAGCTCGTCGCTCACGGCATCCACCGTCACGGCACCACCGTCGACGAGCGCACCCGTGACGAACAGGTCGGCGATGCGGTCGTCGACCTCGCGCTGGATCAGGCGGCGCAGCGGCCGGGCGCCGTACTCGGGCTCGTACCCGTGCTCGGCGAGCCAGGCGACGGCACCGTCGGTGACGACGAGGTCGACCTCGCGCTTCGCGAGCCGCGCCTCGGACGCGCCGAGCAGCAGCCGCACGATGCGCTGCAGCTGCGGCTTGTCGAGCTTGCGGAACAGCACGATCTCGTCGATGCGGTTGAGGAACTCGGGCCGCATCGCCTCGCGGAGCTTGGCGAACACGCGGTCGCGCAGATCCTTCTCCGAGCCGAAGCCGGTCGAGCCGCCGCCGTCGGCGAGGAAGCCGATGGCACCGCCGCGCGAGGCGAGGAACTCCGAGCCGAGGTTCGACGTCATCACCACCACGGTGTTGCGGAAGTCGACCGTGCGTCCCTGGCCGTCGGTGAGGCGGCCGTCGTCGAGCACCTGCAGCAGCAGGTTGAACACGTCGGGGTGCGCCTTCTCGATCTCGTCGAACAGCACGATCGAGTACGGGTTGCGTCGCACGCGCTCGGTGAGCTGCCCGGCCTCGTCGTAGCCGACGTATCCCGGAGGGGCGCCGACCAGGCGCGACACCGTGTGCCGCTCGCCGAACTCGCTCATGTCGAAGCGGATGACGGCGCTCTCGTCGTCGAACAGGCTGGCGGCGAGCGCCTTGGCCAGCTCGGTCTTGCCGACGCCGGTCGGGCCGAGGAACAGGAACGAGCCCACGGGGCGGTGCGCGTCGCCCATGCCGGTCCGATTGCGGCGCACGGCCTTCGCGACCGCGACGACGGCGTCGTCCTGGCCGATCACGCGGTGGTGCAGCTCGTCCTCGAGGGACGCCAGCCGCTCGCGCTCGGTCTCGGTGAGACGGTTGACCGGGATGCCGGTGGCCCGGCTGATGACGGCCGCGATCTCGGGCTCGCCGACGATCGCGTCGACGCGTCCACCGGTCGCTGAGCCCGTCGAAGCGCCGGACGCCGTCGCCTCGTCGAGCTTGGCCTGCACCGCGGCGATCTGGTCGCGGATGCGCGAGGCCTCCTCGTAGTGCTCGGCGGACACGGCGGCGTTCTTGTCGGCCTCGAGCGTCGCCAGACGCTCGATGAGGCCGCTCACGTCGACCTTGGAGCCCAGGCGCAGGCGCAGCCGCGCACCCGCCTGGTCGATGAGGTCGATGGCCTTGTCGGGCAGCACGCGCTCGGTGACGTAGCGGTCGCTGAGCTCGACCGCGGCACGGAGGGCCTCGTCGGTGTAGACGATGCCGTGGTGCTCCTCGTACGCGGGCTTCAGTCCGCGCAGGATGAGCACGGCGTCCTCGACGGACGGCTCCCCCACCCGCACCGGCTGGAACCGGCGCTCGAGCGCGGGATCCTTCTCGATGACGCGGTGCTCCTTGAGCGTCGTCGCGCCCACCAGGTGCAGCTCGCCGCGCGCGAGGCGGGGCTTGAGGATGTTTCCGGCATCCATGCCGCCGTCGCCGGCACCGCCGGCGCCCACCACGGTGTGCACCTCGTCGATGAAGACGATCAGCTCGCCCCTGTGCTCGGCGATCTCGTCCATCGTCTTGGTGAGACGCTCCTCGAAGTCGCCGCGGTAGCGGGTGCCCGCGAGCATCGCAGGAAGGTCCAGTGCGACCACGCGCTTGCCGAGCAGCTGCTCGGGCACGCCGCCGTCGACGATCGCCTGCGCGAGTCCCTCGACGATCGCGGTCTTGCCGACGCCGGCCTCGCCGACGAGCACCGGGTTGTTCTTGGTGCGGCGGCTGAGGATCTCGATGGTCTGCTCGATCTCGTCGGCGCGTCCGATCACGGGGTCGAGCTCGCCCGCCACGGCGCGTGCCGTGAGGTCGGTGCCGTAGGTGTCGAGCATGGGGGTGACGGATGCCGCGGCATCCGTCCCCGCTTCGGCCGAGGCGGCTTCGCCCGGCGTCACCGTCTCGCGCGCGCCCTGCATGAGCGCCTCGGCCGTCACGCCGGCGTGCGCCAGCACCTGGCCGGCGGGCGTGTCCTGGGCGAGGACCAGGGCGAAGAACAGGTGCTCCGGGTCGACGTACGTCGAGCCGGACGAGCGCGCGACCTGGAAGGCGTGGAACAGCGCGCGCTGCACCGACGCGGTGACCACGGCCCCGTCGACGTCCGCCGCGGCGGAGGCTGCGGGAAGGCGCTCCTCGGTCGCGCGCGAGATGGCGTCGGGATCCGCGCCGATGCGCCGGACCGCGTCACGGGCCGGAGCCTCGGTGACGAGGATGCGCAGGATGTGCAGGGCGTCGAGCTCGCGCTGACCGCGGTCGAGGGCGTACTTGCCGGCACGCTGCAGCATCTCCTGGGTGCGGGCGCCGAGATAGCGGCTGAGGTCGATCGACCGCTCGACACGCGCACGCTCCCCCGCGAGGTAGCGCGCCAGGAACTCGTCGAACGAGCTCCCGTCGTCGCCGGCCTGGGGAGTGAAGTCTTCGGGCATTCCGTCTCTCCTGAAACTTGAGTGATCGAGCATCAAGTTTTGAACTTGATACAGGGATTGTCAAGTTCAACGGCACCCGCGCGCAGGTATTCCCTTCCCTTTCGGTTTCCCCCGGACTCCGCCCGCGTCGACGTCGGTGGCGCGGCGTAGCCTCGTCACTCGGGGGGACCGCGTCTCAGAGGAGAGAACCATGGACTGGAAGATCGAGCTCATCTTCGTGCCCGTCACCGACGTCGACCGGGCGAAGGAGTTCTACGAGCGGATCGGATTCCACGCCGACCACGACCAGGTCCCCTTCGAGGGCCTGCGGTTCGTGCAGATGACGCCGCCGGGGTCGGCCTGCTCGATCGCGTTCGGCACCGGCCTCGGCAACGATCTCGAACCGGGCCGCCAGAACACGATCCAGGTCGTCGTCCCCGACGCCGACGAGGCGCTCGCCCACCTGCGGAACGTGGGCGTGGAGGCACGAGGCGTCGACGAGCAGGGCTGGGGCAGGTTCGTGCAGTTCGACGACCCCGACGGCAACACCTGGACGCTGCAGCAGCTCCCGCCGCGCGACTGAGCTTTCGAGCCGCGAGCAACTGAGCGGTCCGCCCGCCGCGCGACTGAGCTACCCGGCCGCGGCGACTGAGCGGTCCGGCTGACGGGTGGCGACCGTCAGTCGCGGCCCCCCGGCGGCCCGAGGATCAGCAGCACGACGAACAGCGCCACCACGGCGAGGGCGATGAGCGCGGCGAGCACCCACGGGCGCCGCAGGAACCACCGCATGAGCCGGTCGTACCAGGCGCCGTCCCGCGGGTCGTCGGTCGGCTCGAGCCGCCAGGCGCCGGCCAGCCGCCCGCTGCGCTGGAGCCACAGCTCGGCCGGGATGGTGGCGTACGGGATGACGGCGCTGACGAGCGCGACAACGGCCGGCCAGGCGGGCCAGCGGTTGTTCAGCGCGACGAGGATCGCCGTGGCGGCGTACGACAGGAAGACGAAGCCGTGGATGCCGCCGCCGATCGTGACACCGAGCGCCCAGCCGGTGACGGCACGGAGGATGAGACCCCCGATGAGAAGCGTCCACGAGATCGCTTCGGCGATCGCGAGCGCACGGAAGAGGGAGTGAGGGTTGCGGAACACACCTTCAGTCTAACTGAAAGACTTCAGTCGACCTGAAGGTCAGCGGGCGGGCCCACCGGCCGCGGTGTACGGCTGTTCGTGCAGACCTTCCAGCGCGGTGGCGAGGGCGGGGGCGTCGCGCGTGAGGTCGGCGTCGAGCGCGGCGAGGCGCTGCTGCGCCGCCTCCAGCACGTCACTCCCCCGCGCGGTGACCCGCAGGTCGGACGCCGAGCCGGCGTGCTTCGTGGCGTCCTCGACGAGCCCGTCGGCGACGAGGGTCTGCACGGCGGTGTGAGCCGACTGCACGGTGATCTGCGACCGCCGCGAGAGCTCGCTGAACGAGATGCCCGGCGTCGCCTCGATGTGGGCCAGGAGCGCGTACTTGCGGGTGGTGAGCCCGAGGTCGCGCAGCTGCGCACCCAGGTGGCCGTCCCAGACGCTCGCGACCGTCAGCAGTGAGATGACGGGACTGAAAGCGCGCTCGGACATGTGCTGAATGCTAGTCCGGCTGCCGCGCGACGCGGCGCATTCGCCGGTCTCCGGTGCGATCGCCCGCCCGCTACCGTGGGACTGTGACGTTCTCACTCGACGGACTGCGCCGCTGGCCCGACGTCGAGGCTCCGGGCCTCGTGGCGACGGATGCCGCGGACCGGCTGCTGCTCGACGAATCAGCCGCTGCGCGTGCCGGCGTCGGGGACGGCGGGCTCACGGTGATCGGCGACGGCTACGGCGCACTGACCCTGGGAGCAGCGGCGGACGGCGGCCGCGGCATCCGTGTCCATCAGGACCCGCTCACGGGCGAACGAGCGCTGGCCGCCAATGCCGGGCGGTTCGGACTCGGCGGCGCGTTCGCGTCGCTCCCGCTCGCGCCCGACCTCGTGCGTGGCGCACGGGTGGTGCTGGTTCGCCTGCCCCGGTCGCTCGAGGCGCTGCGCGACATCGCGGGACTCATCGCCGCGCATGCGGCGCCCGAGGTCGTCGTCTTCGCCGGCGGGCGCATCAAGCACATGACGCTCGGCATGAACGACGTCCTGCGCGAGAGCTTCGGCCGGCTCGACGTCAGCCACGCGCGGCAGAAGTCCCGGGTTCTCGTGGCGCGGGAGCCCCACGACGGCCGCGACCCGGCGCCTCGCCGGGCGTCCCACGACGGCATCGTGGTGTGCGCCTTCGGCGGAGCGTTCGCAGGCGCGTCGATCGACATCGGCACGAGGTTCCTGCTCGACCATCTGCCGGGGCCGACCGGCCGACCGCACGGACTCGCCGATGAGCCGGGAGCGGTGATCGACTTCGCGTGCGGCACGGGGGTGATCGCCGCGGGACTTGCGGTGCGGCATCCCGATCTCCGCATCCTGGCGACGGATCAGTCGGCCGCAGCCGTCGCCTCGGCGACGGCGACGGCGCGGGCGAACGGGGTGGACGAGCGCGTGGAGGTGGTGCGCGACGACATGCTCGGCGAGCAGCCCGACGGCAGCGCGTCGTTCATCGCACTCAATCCGCCGTTCCATTCGGGCTCGGCCGTGCACGAGGGCATCGCGCCGCAGATGTTCGCCGAGGCGGCGCGCGTGCTGCGTCCCGGCGGCGAGCTGTGGACGGTGTGGAACTCGGGTCTGCGCTACCGGCAGACACTCGAGAAGGTGGTGGGCCCGACGCGGCAGATCGCGCGCAACGCGAAGTTCACCGTGACCGCCTCGACCCGGCGCTGACCCCCTACTCGGTCGGCTCCGCCTCGGTCTCCGGCTCCGACTCCGGCGTCGGGCCGAACAGCGCCCACGCGCCGTCGGCGCACTCGTAGAACTGCACCGCTGCGGTGTCGATGAACACGTCGCCGTCCGCAGTGCAGTCCGCGGCGTCGGGGGCCGCCGTGCCGAGCGTCACCTGGGTGCCGGGCGCTCCGGTCGGCCCCTGCTCCCCCTGCTCCCCCTGCTCCCCCTGCTCCCCCTGCTCCCCCTGCTCCCCCTGCTCCCCCTGCTCCCCCTGCTCCCCCTGCGCACCCGGCGCGCCTTCAGGCCCCTGTTCGCCGCTGAGGTTCTCGGCGGCCGACTGGCGGATGTTGCCGACGAAGGTCCAGTCGTCCTGGAAGAGATACACGTCGGCGGTGAGGACGTCGATGTAGACGTCGCCCTCGTACCCCTTGCCCGATTCCGGCGCGCCCGATCCCGCCCGGACGGCCGAGCCGGCCGGGAGGATCTCCGCGAGCGCCTCCTCGTAGTCGGGAGCCGGCGTCGCCGACGCCGACGCCGACGGCGCCGGCTCGGCCGTATCGACCGATCGCGCGAGCCACGAGCCGAGGAACGCCGCGAAGAACGAGAGCAGCACGAAGCCCAGCCCGAACCACACCAGAGTGGTGCGCGTCACAGCCGTACCCGCCGGCGCGGGCGCAGGCTCCGCCGCATGCGCGCTACCGGAACCACCTGTCGGACGGGCTTCACTGTCCACGGCAAGGTCCCCTTCCGCCGCGTGCACCGCCGGCGGCGGCGGTTCCCACAACCAGACGCCGCTGCCACAACTGTAGGAACCCGGGGGCTCCGTGTCACCTGCTCCAGGGGAATTCGCTTTCACGATGGAGCCGGCCGAGGGAGCAGATAGTCGACCGGGAGGCGGAGCGAGAGGCTGACCGGGGGGCCGACGCGAGAATGCCGGCGCCCCCGGTAGCCGCGGGCTCGGGACCCACGGCCGGGATGCCGGACCGGGGCTCCGGCGCATCCCCCACTCAAGAGACAGCATCGACGGCCGTCTATTACGCGACTCTGCCGATACCCGAGCACGCGGCGCCTTCTGCCAGCGCCGGCAACGAAAGAGAGGACGGATGCCGCGGGTCGCGGCATCCGTCCTCGGTGTCTTCAGTCCGGCCTCAGAAGTCCCAGTCCTCGTCCTCGGTGGCCTCCGCCTTGCCGATGACGTACGACGAGCCCGACCCCGAGAAGAAGTCGTGGTTCTCGTCGGCGTTCGGTGACAGGGCCGACAGGATCGCCGGGTTCACGTCGGTGACCGTCGAGGGGAACATCGCCTCATAGCCCAGGTTCATGAGGGCCTTGTTGGCGTTGTAGTGCAGGAACTTCTTGACGTCCTCGGTGAGGCCGACGCCGTCGTAGAGGTCCTGCGTGTACTGGATCTCGTTGTCGTAGAGCTCGTACAGCAGCGAGAACGTGTAGTCCTTGATCTCGTTGCGCGTGGCCTCGTCGACCTTCTCGAGCCCCTTCTGGAACTTGTAGCCGATGTAGTACCCGTGCACGGCCTCGTCGCGGATGATGAGGCGGATGAGGTCGGCCGTGTTGGTGAGCTTCGCGCGGCTGGACCAGTGCATCGGCAGGTAGAAGCCCGAGTAGAACAGGAAGCTCTCGAGCAGGGTCGAGGCGACCTTGCGCTTGAGCGGCTCATCGCCGCGGTAGTACTCCATGACGATCTGAGCCTTCTTCTGAAGGTTCGGGTTCTCGATTGACCAGCGGAAGGCCTCGTCGATCTCCTTCGTCGAGCACAGCGTCGAGAAGATCGACGAATACGACTTGGCGTGCACCGACTCCATGAACGCGATGTTCGTGTAGACGGCCTCCTCGTGCGGGGTGAGCGCGTCGGGGATGAGCGAGACGGCGCCCACCGTGCCCTGGATCGTGTCGAGCAAGGTGAGGCCCGTGAACACGCGCATCGTGAGGGTCTGCTCGTCGGGCGTCAGCGTGTTCCACGACTGGATGTCGTTCGACAGCGGCACCTTCTCGGGCAGCCAGAAGTTGTTCACGAGGCGGTTCCACACCTCGAGGTCCTTGTCGTCCTGGATGCGGTTCCAGTTGATGGCCTGGACGTGGTCCAGGAGCTGGAGCTTCTCGCTCATCTCTCCTCTTTCGAAGTCCGGATCAGCGTCACAGCGTGCAGGAGACGCATTCGGACATGTCCGTGCCCTCCAGCGCCATCTGACGCAGGCGGATGTAGTAGATCGTCTTGATGCCCTTGCGCCAGGCGTAGATCTGAGCCTTGTTGATGTCGCGCGTGGTCGCGGTGTCCTTGAAGAACAGCGTGAGCGACAGGCCCTGGTCGACGTGCTGGGTGGCCGCGGCGTACGTGTCGATGACCTTCTCGTAGCCGATCTCGTAGGCGTCCTGGTAGTACTCCAGGTTGTCGTTCGTCATGAACGCCGCCGGGTAGTAGACGCGGCCGAGCTTGCCTTCCTTGCGGATCTCGACCTTCGCCGCGATCGGGTGGATCGAGCTCGTCGAGTTGTTGATGTACGAGATCGAGCCGGTCGGCGGCACCGCCTGCAGGTTCTGGTTGTAGATGCCGTGCTGCTGGATCGAGGCCTTCAGCTCACGCCAGTCGTCCTGCGTGGGGATGTGGTGACCGGCGAACATCTCCTTGACCTTGTCGGTCGCGGGCACCCACTCCTGCTCGATGTACTTGTCGAAGAACTCGCCGGACGCGTAGGTCGAGTCGGCGAACCCGTCGAACGTCTCCCCGCGCTCGATCGCGATGCGGTTCGACGCGCGCAGCGCGTGGAACAGGATCGAATAGAAGTAGATGTTCGTGAAGTCGACACCCTCTTCCGACCCGTAGTAGACGTGCTCGCGGGCGAGGTAGCCATGCAGATTCATCTGGCCGAGGCCAATGGCGTGCGAGCGGTCGTTGCCGTCCTCGATCGAGCGCACCGAGCGGATGTGGCTCTGGTCGCTCACCGCGGTGAGGGCACGGATGCTGGTGTCCACGGTCTGCGCCAGGTCACCGCCGTCCATCGCCAGCGCGATGTTGAGCGATCCCAGGTTGCACGAGATGTCCTTGCCGATCTGGGCGTAGGAGAGGTCCTCGTTGAACGTGGTGGGCGTGTTCACCTGGAGGATCTCGGAGCACAGGTTGGACATGTTGATCCGGCCCTTGATCGGGTTGGCCTTGTTCACCGTGTCCTCGAACATGATGTACGGGTAGCCCGACTCGAACTGGATCTCGGCGAGGGTCTGGAAGAACTCGCGCGCGTTGATCTTGGTCTTCTTGATGCGCGGGTCGTCGACCATCTCGCGGTACTTCTCGGACACCGAGATGTCGCCGAACGGCACGCCGTAGACGCGCTCGACGTCGTACGGGGAGAACAGGTACATGTCCTCGCCGTTCTTGGCGAGCTCGAACGTGATGTCGGGGATGACGACGCCGAGCGACAGCGTCTTGATGCGGATCTTCTCGTCGGCGTTCTCACGCTTGGTGTCGAGGAAGCGCAGGATGTCGGGGTGGTGCGCGTTGAGGTAGACCGCCCCCGCACCCTGACGTGCCCCCAGCTGGTTGGCGTACGAGAACGAGTCTTCGAGGAGCTTCATCACGGGGATGATGCCGCTCGACTGGTTCTCGATCTGCTTGATCGGCGCACCCGACTCGCGGATGTTCGACAGCAGCAGCGCCACGCCGCCGCCGCGCTTGGAGAGCTGCAGCGCGGAGTTGATGCCGCGGGCGATCGACTCCATGTTGTCTTCGATGCGCAGCAGGAAGCACGACACCAGTTCTCCGCGCTGCGCCTTGCCGGCGTTGAGGAAGGTGGGCGTCGCCGGCTGGAACCGGCCCGAGATGATCTCCTCGACCAGCGCGGTGGCGAGCTTCTCGTCGCCGTCCGCCAGCGCGAGCGCGGTCATCACGACCCGGTCCTCGAAGCGCTCGAGGTACCGCTTGCCGTCGAAGGTCTTCAGCGTGTAGCTCGTGTAGTACTTGAACGCCCCGAGGAACGTCTCGAAGCGGAACTTCTTGGAGTAGGCCAGGTCGTTGAGCTTCTGGATGTACTCGAACGAGTACTTCTCGAGCACGGCGCCCTCGTAGTACTCCTTCTCGACCAGGTAGTCCAGGCGCTCCTTGAGGGAGTGGAAGAACACCGTGTTCTGGTTCACGTGCTGCAGGAAGTACTCCCGCGCCGCGCGCTTGTCGGCCCCGAACTGGATCTTGCCGTCGGCGTCATAGAGGTTGAGCATCGCGTTGAGGGCGTGATAGTCCATGCCCTCGAAGCGTGCCTCCGTCTTGAAGTCGGTCTGCGTCAGAGTTCCCACCATCGTTCCAATCCCGCGTTCACGCGTTCCACATCTTCAGGCGTGCCGAATACTTCGAGCCGGTACAAGTGCGGCACGTGGCACTTGCGGCTGATGATGTCGCCGGCGAGACAGAAGTGCTCGCCGAAGTTGGTGTTCCCCGCGGAGATCACTCCGCGGATGAGGCGCCGGTTGCGCTCATCGTTGAGGAACCGGATCACCTGCTTCGGAACGGCGCCCTTCTCGACGCCGCGCCCCTGGCCTCCGCCATAGGTCGGTGTCACGAGGACGTACGGCTCGTCGACGACGAGCGCCGGATCCGTCGCATGGAGCGGGATCCGGAGCGCGCGTGCTCCGAGCTTCTCGATGAAGCGCGCGGTGTTGCCCGACACGCTCGAGAAGTAGACAAGCAGCGGTGTCTCCGTCGCTACGACACCCATGACGCCCCCCTGCTCGGGTGCACCCGTCGGGTCGTCGAGCTCCGTCGAGACGGACGGGCGCGCTGCGCCGAACTACGCGAGCCGCGCTGCGAGTTCGTCGATCTTGTCGGGACGAAAGCCCGACCAGTGGTCTTCATCGGTGATGACGACCGGCGCCTGGAGGTACCCCAGCGCCTTGACCTGCTCGAGGGCCGACGGGTCCTCGGAGAGGTCGTGGATTTCGTACTCGATCCCCTTGGAATCGAGTGCTCGATACGTCGCCGTGCACTGCACGCACGCGGGCTTCGTGTAAACCGTGATCGCCATGTCGATTCCGTCTCCTCAGTGCTTCCCCCGGTGGCATCCGGTGCTCTTCCCGGTAGTCCCCCCACCGGGAGTCCAATACTACATATGGGTACCGACATCCGATAGCACCACAAGGGCTAGTAGTTACATCGGTGTCATTTTCCACCGTTCTCCCCATGTACAACACAGGTTCTCCACGGATTCATCCACAGCCCGAAGGGTCTGGAAAAGTCCAGGATCACGGGGCTTTCGGACGCCACGGCCGCATCCCTCCACAGGCACGACGGTAGATCCGGGGTCCGACATCGGATCCGCCTGTGGAGAAGTCCTCCGGCGTGTCGCGGGCGTGTCGTGGACGCGTCGCGGGCGCGTCGCGGACGCCTGCCCAGCGAGTCGTGCGTCGGGGCCGGTGGCGTAACGTTGTCGGGTGGCCGGCTACCGGGATCTTCTGCGCACCCCCGGGGTCGCTCGCATCATCGCGGCACAGCTGACCGCGCGCTTCCCGAACGGGATGATCAGCCTCGTGATCCTCCTGCACATCGAGGGGATCACCGGCTCCTACGGGGCCGCGGGCATCGTGCTGGCCGCCGTGTCGATCGGCCAGGCGCTGGCGGGCCCGGTCACGAGCCGCTGGATGGGCCGCTGGGGCATGCGTCGCGTGCTGACCCTCACGACGGCCGTGTCGGCGGCATCCCTGCTGGCGATCGCGTTCCTCGTCGTGCCCGTGCCGGCGTACATCGTGCTGGGGTTCATCGCCGGCGCCTCGACGCCGCCGATCGTGGCGGCGGTCCGCACGATCTACGCCAAGATGGTCAACTCGACCCAGCTCACGGCGCTGTACTCGCTCGACGCCTCCCTGCAGGAGGTCATCTGGATCCTCGCCCCGGTGCTCATCACCTTCGTCGCGACGCAGTCCGGCACCGTCGTCGGCCTCGTGCTCGTCGTGGTGTTCCTGGTCGGGGGCGGCGCGTGGTTCATCCTCTCCCCCGAGGTCGGCCGGGTGCGCATCCCCCGCAGCAAGCGGTCGTTCGGCACGGTGCTCACCCGCCCGCCCATCCTGCTCGCAACCGTCATCGGCTTCCTCCTCATCGGCTCGTTCGCCGCCGTCGAGGCGGGCGTCGTGGCGACGTTCGACCATGGCGGACTCGAGGCCGGGCTCGTGCTCGCGGTCTTCTCGATCGGCAGCCTCGCCGGCGGCTTCGCGTTCGGGCACCTGCCGATGGGGCGCTGGGCGCTGGCGCGACGGCTGACCGTGGTGGCGATCGGGCTGGCCCTGACCGGCATCTGGATCAACGTGTGGTGGATCGGCGCCACGCTGTTCGTGGCCGGCATCGGCATCGCTCCCGCCCTCGCGGTGCTCTCGGCCGTGACGACGGCGAGCGTCAAGTTCAGCGACACCGCCGAGGCCTTCGGATGGGTGGGCACCGGTCAGCTCATCGGCGCCGCGGCCGGCTCGGCCGTGGCCGGCCTGCTCATCGACGGCCCGGGCGGCGTGACCGCTGCCTACATCGCCGCCGCGGCGTTCTGCGCGCTCGGACTCCTCGTCGCGATCGTGTTCGCGCGGGGCCTGCCCGATCTCCGCGTCCGCGGGGCGAGCCCGATCCCCGATACCGAGCCGGTGCCGACCATCCGCTGAGCCCCTGGGCGCACGCCGGGGTCACTCCAGGCGCCGGAGCATCTCCAGCAGGGCGAGGCCGTAGGCGTCGGCGGGTTCGGGATGCTCGAACACCCGCCGCTCGCCGCCCATGACGATCTCCACCTCGTGGGTGTCCGGCAGGCGCCGGAGGCCCCGGAAGGCGCCGCGCAGCAGCTCGCGCAGCTGGTGCTCGTGCGGCAGCCACAGCGCGTCCTCCAGCGCGACCGAATCCAGCGCCCATTCGGTGGTGCCGTTGAAGGCGAGGATGCGACCGGTCGGGTACTCGCGCGGCTCGATGGTCATCTCGCTGACGGTGAAGACGTCGGCCTCGAACTCCGGCTCGTCGAGCTGGAACCGGTCGCCGGAGTGCGGATGCCACACCAGGCCCGCGTCGCGCAGCGCCACCGCCAGTTCCGTCGAGATCATGCCAACCCCCGTTCCCATCCTGCCGTGCGCCGAGGCGGCCGGGGCCGCGCTTCTAGGCTGAGAGTATGCCCAGTCCCGTCGCCCTCCCCCGTCTGTCGTGGGGCTCCCCCTCCGCCGAGCGCCGCGCACTGCTCATCCACGGCCTCGGCTCGAACGGCGCGCTGATGTGGCGCTACGGCGTCGCCCTCGCGGACGCCGGATGGCGAGCGGATGCCGTGGACCTCCGCGGACACGGCATCGCCCCGCGTGCGCTCGACTACACGCTGGGCGCATACGGCGCCGACGTCGCGGCGGCCCGCGCCGGCGACGGCCGGCCGTGGGACCTGGTGATCGGGCATTCGCTCGGGGGTGCGGCATCCGTCCTCGCCGCCGCAGCGGATGCGTCGTGGACGCGCCGGCTCGTCCTGATCGACCCGGCGATCTCGCTCACCGACCGGGATCGCGACATCGTCCGCAACAGCCAGACCCGCTCGTTCGACGACCCGACCGAAGAGGCGGTGCGTGCCGAGCACCCGCACTGGCACCCGCAGGACATCGAGCTGAAGGCGCTGTCGGCGCAGCAGGCGAGCCGGTGGGCGGTCGAGCAGACCAGCGCGCAGAACCCGCGCTGGGATGTGACGGATGCCGCGCTCCGGGTGAGCGTGCCCACCCACGTCATCGCGTCCGACCCGCGCGTGTACTCGATCTTCCGCGGCAAGCCCGCCGAATCGGCCGTCGCCGCCAACCCGCTGTTCACCGTCTCGGTGGTCCCGGACGCGGGCCACTCACCGCACCGTGACAGGCCCGAGGACACCCTGGCGGCGCTGCGCGCCGCGCTGGCCTGACGATGCGCGGAGCCGGACCCTCGAAGGCCGGGTCTACTGCACGGGGATCTCGACGCCCTGCCCGACATCGACGACCACGCCGATGAACGCGGGGACGACCTCCGCGACCGCTTGCTGGAGGTCGTCGACGGACGGGGTCTCGCCGTCGCCGGTCGTGACCTCGATCGTCGCCGTCGCGCCCGACCAGTCGACGCCGTAGACGCGAGCCCCCTCCTCATCGGCGAGCCACTGCGTGGCGGCATCCTGGATGCCGACCGACCACCGCGCGAGTGCCACCGAGACGACCGAGTTGACGACCAGCGGGATCGTGATGACGACCGCCAGCACCGTGACGATGATGTAGGCGCGGCGCCGGTTGGCGACGCGTGACGACCCGGGATCGCGGGCGTACCCCGCGAGGGTGAACACGATGCTGCCCGCGATGATGAGCGCGACCACGTTGGAGAGGAACAGCCACAGCGCGCCTACGGCGTCCGTCCAGAGACCCTGGCCTGCGCACACGCCGACCACTCCGAGCGGGGGAACGAGCGAGATCGCGATCGCGACACCGGGGAGGATGGCGCTCAGGTCCTTGCGGCACATGGCGAAGCCGCCCGCGAACCCGGTGGCGAGCGCCGCCACCAGATCCATGAAGCTCGGCGACGTGCGGCCCACGACTTGGGAGTTGGTCTCCAGACTCTCGGGCGTCGCGACGAACCCCGAGAACGCGAGCCCCAGCACGATGACGATGGCGACCCCGAGGAGCACCCAGAGGATCGAGCGCACCACGAGGCTGAGGTGCCCCCGCACGATGCCGAGGCCGATGGCGAGGATCGGGGTACCGAGCGGCGCGATGATCATCGCGCCGATCACCGTCGCCGTCGAGTCCGTGAGCACCCCCGCGATGGCGATGATCCCCGCGAGCGTCAGCATGATGAGGAACCCGCTGCGCTTGCCGACCCGGTCCCCTGACCCGAGGTCGAGCGCTTCGGTGACCTCCGCCGCCGTCTGCCGCTGCGTCGCGGGGATGAGCGCCTGCATCATCTGGGAGAGCGTCGCCATGGGCACATCATGGCGCAAGAATGGCGGGGTGACCCCCAACGATGCCGCTGCCCTCCTCCCGGACGAACTCCTCGAGCGGTTCCGCGCCCGGGCGGCCGTGCACGACCGCGAGAACACGTTCCCCGACGACGATCTGGCGGACCTGAAGGATGCCGGTTACCTGGCGATCCTCGTGCCCCGCGAGCTCGGCGGTGCGGGGCTGGGCCTCGCCGAGGCATCCGTCCTCCAGCAGCGCCTGGCGGGCGCCGCACCGGCGACGGCGCTCGCGATCAACATGCACCTGGTGTGGACCGGCGTCGCGAAGGTGCTGGCCGATCGCGGAATCGACGCGCTGCGGTTCGTGCAGGAGGGCGCGGCCGCCGGCGAGGTGTTCGCGTTCGGCATCAGCGAGGCCGGCAACGACCTCGTGCTGTTCGGCAGCGGGACGGATGCCGCGCCTCTGCCCGACGGCGGCTATTCGTTCACGGGCACCAAGATCTTCACCTCGCTCGCGCCGGTGTGGACGCAGCTGGGCCTGCACGGCCTCGACACGTCGTCCGAGGATGCCCCGCGGATGGTCTACGCGTTCGTGCCACGGTCGGAGGTGCAGGTCGGCCGCGTGGTGGTGCGCGACGACTGGGACACCCTCGGCATGCGCGGCACGCAGTCCCGCACCACCGAGCTGCGCGATGCGGTGGCGCCTGCCGACCGGGTCGTGCGCCGGCTCGCGCCGGGCCCCAACCCGGACCCGCTCGTGTTCGGCATCTTCAGCGTCTTCGAGCTGCTCCTGGCGTCGGTGTACACCGGAATCGCGCGCCGGGCGCTCGATCTCGCGGTGGCCGCGGCGGGCAAGCGCACCTCGAAGCGCACCGGCAAGGCGTACAGCCAGGACCCCGACATCCGCTGGCGCATCGCCGACATGGCGCTCGCGTACGACGCGCTGCCACCGCAGATTCAGACGCTCGCGCGCGACGTCGACGAGCTCGCCGACCACGGCGCCCAGTGGTTCTCGCTGCTCGCCGGCGTCAAGCACCGGGCGGTGACGGCGGCGAAGTCGATCGTCGACGACGCCGTGCTGGTCGCCGGAGGTTCGTCGTACTTCTCGGGCAACGAGCTGAGCCGGCTCTACCGCGACGTGCTCGCAGGACCCTTCCACCCGTCCGACCCGGAGTCGGCGCACTCCACCGTCGCGACGGCGTGGCTCGGCCCGCTCCAGGACTGAGCCGCTCCAGGACTGAGCGGATCGCCCTCAGTCAGGCAGCGCCCGCGTCAGCAGCTGCATGAGGCGGACGTGCACGCGGAAACTCCGCAGCATCTCGCGGGTGGAGTGGAAGTTCAAGACGATGCGGATGCCGCGCTCGGGCACCGTGAAGGCGTGAGCGCCCGTCACCCCGAGGTGGCCCACCGGCCGCGGCAGCCCGCGGAGGAACGGGGAGAATCCCTCGTAGTGCAGGCGCATGAGCCCTGCCCCGTAGCGAATGCCGGGGCGGAAGCTGCTGCGGATGTCGGCCATCGCGCGGCGTGACCGCTCGCCCACGAGGGCGCCCTCTCCCCACGCCGCCCAGAACCGTGCGAGGTCGTCGAGCGTCGTGACGACCCCGCCGCCGCCCCAGTCGCAGCTGAGGCTGCGGGCCTGGCTGACTTCGTCGCGGCCGAGCCGGAGAGGAGCGATGTCGAGCTGCGCGGCCGGATCCGCCGCGTCGGACGGTGCGCCACCGGGCAGCGTGTGGAACAGCAGGCACGAGTCCGCCATCCCGGCCGGCGCGAAGATCCCCTCGTTCAGCTGGGCGCCGAGCGTAGCACCGCCGACGTGCTCGATCACACGGCCGAGCAGCACGTAGCCGGTGTCGGAATACGAGAACCGGCGCCCCGGCTCGGCGACGGGTCGCTGGTGATCGCGACTGAATGCCAGCAGATCGGCGGGCGTCCACAGCCGGTCGGGCTCGCTCACGAGAAGCTGCCCGAAGCGCGGGCCGCCGGTCACCTTGCCCTCGAAGTAGTCCGCGACGCCGCTCGTGTGGGTCAGCAGATGCCGGGTGGTGACGGCGGCGGCCCGATCGCGCCCGTCGCGGACGAAGAGGCCGCGCCAGTCGGTGTCGGGCAGCACCTCGGTGATCGGCGCGTCGAGGTCGAGCGCACCCGCCTCGGCGAGCTGGAAGGCGCGCGTCGCCGTCATGGACTTGCCGACGCTCGCCGCATGGAAGCGCCCGGATCGGTCGCCGGAGCTGAACTCGAAGCCCGGCCCCTGCACCAGCACCTGCGCCGCCGGCAGGCGGCGCCGGGTACGCGCACGATCGGCCGTCGCGACGACGCGCGCCATCGCGGCAGCGAGGCGGTCGGGCTCGGAGACGGTGTGCGTGGGAAGATCGGTCTCGACATCGCTCACAGATATACCTCCTAGATATATCTGTTAGATATACCGCAGGAAGGCGCGCAGATGCAACAGGTCATCCTCGGACTGCTGATCCTGCACGGCCCGCTGTCGCTCTACGCCGTGCAGCGGCAGTTCCAGCAGGGCGTGTCGCTCTTCTACAGCGCGAGCTTCGGCAGCATCCAGCGCGCGCTGAAGCAGCTGGCCGAGCAGGGACTCGCAACCGTCGCGGATGCCGCCGCCGACGCCCGAGGCAGCAAGCCGTACACGGTGACGGATGCCGGACGCCGCGCCTGGCGGGAGTGGATGCTCTCGCCCGTCACCGGCGGAGACGTCGAGACCACCGCCCTGGCGCGCACGTTCTTCGTCGGCCTGCTGGAAGAGCGGACCGAACGCCGGGAGGTCGTCGCCGCGATCCGCGCCCGCGTGGCGTCCGACCTCGCGGAGCTGGAAGCCGTCGCGCGCGGCGTCGACGCGGCAGAGATCCCGGCGGAGTTCGCCGACGTGTTCGCCTTCCAGCGCGCGACGCTGGACTACGGCATCCGCTCGAATCTGCTCGCTCTTACCTGGTGCGACGAGCTCGCCGCAAGCCTCAGGGCGTAAGGCCCGTGCCCGGCGAGCGCGTGCGAGGATGACCCCATGGCGCGGACCCCGACCCAGCTGCTGAGCCCCGCCGACCAGGAGCGCCGACGGGGCCTGCGCACCATGAAAGGCGTCGCCCTCGGCGCGCTGGTGTTCATGGCGGTGCTGTTCGCGTTCTCGTTCGCGTTCCAGCAGGACATCCCCGCCCTCGCCTACGTGCGGGCCGCGGCGGAGGGCGGAATGGTCGGTGCGCTCGCGGACTGGTTCGCGGTGACGGCGCTGTTCCGGCATCCGCTCGGCATCCCGATCCCGCACACCGCGATCATCCCGAGCCGCAAGGACGAGATCGGCCAGACGCTGGGCGAGTTCGTCGAGACCGAGTTCCTGCGCGGCGACGTCGTGCGCGCAAAACTCGAGCAGACCTCGATCGCCGCGCGGCTGGGCGAATGGCTGAGCCAGCCGGAGCATGCCGAACGGGTCGCGGCCGAGGCATCCGTGATGGCGGGCAGTGTGCTGCGGGCCCTCAGCGACGACGACGTGCGCGACGTGATCGAGGAGCTCGCCCGCGAGCACCTCATCGAGCCGGAGTGGGGCCCGCCCCTCGGCGAGTGGCTCGGCCGGATCATCGACGCCGGCGGGCACCACGGTGCGGTCGACCTCGCGGCCGACACCATCGCCGCCTGGCTGGAGGCCAACCAGGCCGCGTTCAGCGGCGTCATCTCGCGTCGCCTGCCCGGGTGGGTTCCGTCGATCGCGCACCGGTTCGTCGATGACACCGTCTACAGCGAGGCGGTCAAGTTCGTCGCGGCGGTGCGGCGCGATCCGCAGCATCCGGCCCGCATCGCGATCGACGGCTATCTGACGCGGCTCGCCGAGAATCTGCAGCACGACCCCGCGACGATCGGGCGTTTCGAGGACGCCAAGCTCGCGGTCTTCGACAGTCCGCGCGTCCGCGAGCTGGCCGGCGAGGTCTGGACCACCGCGAAGGCGGGCCTGCTGCGCTCCCTCGCCGACCCCGAGAGCGGACTGCGGCGGCGCGGCGTCGAGGCGCTGGCCGAGATCGGCGGACGCCTGACGACGGATGCCGCGCTGCAGAGCCGGGTGGACACCTGGGTCACCGACGCCGCCGTGTTCCTCGTGGACCGGTACCGGCACGACATCGCGTCGATCATCACCGACACCGTGGAGCGGTGGGATCCGGCCGAGACCACCGAGAAGATCGAGCTCATGGTCGGGCGCGACCTGCAGTACATCAGGCTCAACGGCACGATCGTCGGGGCGCTGGCCGGCCTCGCGATCTTCTCCATCGCGCACGCGCTGCTCGGCTGACCCGGCTGGCGCCGCACGCGGGTGGAGCGCGTGGAGCGCGCGTGTTAAGACTGCGTGAAGACCGGGGATCGCGCGGGTGCCGCGCGTTACCCTGATGCCGTGTCGGTGGACGAGCCCCTCCAGTACCTGTTCAGCTACGGGACCCTGCAGCACGCCGACGTGCAGCTCGACACCTTCGGTCGCCTCGTCGACAGCGACGACGACGCGCTGCCCGGTTACACCGTCGACTACGCCGAGATCGAGGACCCCCGCGTCGTCGATCTGTCGGGACTCTCGGTGCACCCCATCGTTCGGGCGACCGGCAACCCGCTCGACAAGGTCGTGGGCCGGGCGCTCGTCGTCACGGAGGACGAGCTCGACGCGTCCGACGAGTACGAGGTCGCGCTCTACCGCCGGGTCGCGGTGGTGCTGGCGAGCGGGCGCGCCGCATGGGTCTACGTCGGCGCCTGACGGGCCGGTAGCGTCGTGGGGTGAGGGCACGTGCATCCCGAAAGGCGGCGTCATGATCAGGCTCGCGCTGGTGCGGCATGCGAAGTCGGACTGGGGCGATCCGGGGCTCGACGACCATGACCGGCCGCTCAACGACCGCGGCATGCGCGACGCGCCGCGCATGGCGCGTCAGCTGGCCGAGTCGGGCTTCCGCCCCGACCTGATCCTCTCGAGCACGGCGCTGCGCGCCCGCACCACGGCCGAGGCGTTCGCGTCGGAGCTCGGCGTGGCGGTCTCGCTCGATCCCGAACTGTACGGCGCGCCCGCCCGCGCGCTGCTGGCCGCGGCGGTCGCCACACGCGCCTCCGCGGTCGTGCTCGTCGCGCACGACCCGGGGATGAGCGTGCTCGCCGCCCATCTCTCCGACGACGCCATCAGCCACATGCCGACGTGCGCCGTCGCCACGTTCACGTGGGGGGTCGACGACTGGGACGTCGCTTCGGCGCTCGATCCCGACGAGTGGACGTTCGAGAAGCCCCGGTGACCCGACCCGATGACCCGATGACCCGATGACCGCCGGCGAAACACCCACCGCCGGACGCACCGACGCCGAACGCGGCCGCATGCTGCGGACCGTCCTGCGCGAGAGTGCCAGCCCGTCGGCCGCGCTGCGCGCCGACGGGCTCATCGACGAGGTCCCCGAGCACGCGGCGCTCGCCGCCACGCCGCAGGATCCGGCGTGGCATCCCGAGGGTGATGTGCTCGTGCATTCGCTGTGGGCGGCCGACCTGGCGGCTCGGCATGCCGAGCGGGAGGGGCTCTCCCCCGACCTCCGCGAGCGCCTCGTGCTGGCCGCGCTGTGGCACGACATCGGCAAGCCCGACACCACGAGGCCGCGAAACGGCCGCATCACGTCATACGGTCATGCCGAGCGCGGCGCCGAGATCGCGCTCGCGCTGGGTCGGCGCCTGCAACTGCCGTCCCCGCTCGTGCGTGCGGTGGCCGAGATCGTCGCGACGCATATGGTGCACGTCTCGGTGAGCGGCGAGCCGACCCCGAAGGCGGTGCGCCGACTGGTGCGGCGCCTCGAGGGCGCGGGCACCTCCCTCGAAGAGTGGGCTGTCGTGGTGCGCTGCGACGGCGATGCGCGCGGCGCGGCGGCGCGCCCCGACGCCTCGCTCCCCTGGCTGCGCATCGCGAACCGCCTGCTCGCCTGACGCCGAACTCGCCCCTCGCCGAGGCGCCCCGATGCCTCGCTCCCCTGGCTGCGCGTCGCGAACCGCCGGCTCGCCTGACGCCGACCCGCCTCGCGCCCCGACGCCTCGCGCCCCGACGCCTCGCCCCCTGGATGGGCATCGCGAACGCCGGCTCGCCTGACGCCGAACCCGCCCCTCGCCGAGGCGCCCCGTCAGTTCGGGACGTGCGCGAAGGCCGCGTCCGCCACCGCGCCCGCGGCGACGAGCGCGGTCATCGCCTCGATCTCGGGCGACAGGAAGCGGTCGGGGCCGGGACCGCCGGCCACGGTGCGCACGAGGTCGCGCACGGCGCCGGTGGCGGGGCCGGGGTGCAGCGGCGCCCGCAGGTCGAGGGCGCGCGCGGCCGTCAGCACCTCGATGGCGATGACGCGGGAGAGCCCGTCGATCGCGCGGCGCAGCTTGCGCGCGGCAGCCCATCCCATCGACACGTGGTCCTCCTGCATCGCCGATGACGGGATGGAGTCGACGGATGCCGGAACGGCGAGTCGCTTCAGCTCCGAGACGATCCCCGCCGCGGCGTACTGGGCGATCATGAAGCCCGAGTCGACGCCCACCTCGTGCGCGAGGAAGGGCGGCAGCCCGTTGCTGCGGGCCGGGTCGAGGGCGCGGTCGGTGCGGCGCTCCGAGATCGAGGCGACGTCGGCCACGGCGATCGCGAGGAAGTCGAGCACGTACGCCACGGGCGCGCCGTGGAAGTTGCCGTTGGACTCGACGCGCCCGTCGTCGGTGATGACCGGGTTGTCGACCGCTGCGGCGAGCTCGCGCGAGGCGATCATGAGCGCGTGGTCTGCGGTGTCGCGCGCCGCGCCGTGCACCTGCGGCGAGCAGCGCAGCGAGTACGCGTCCTGCACCCGCGTGCAGACGGCCGGGTCGCGGTGGGACGCCACGATCGGCGAACCGGCCAGCACGGCGCGCAGGTTCGCGGCCGACACCGCCTGGCCCACCTGCGGGCGCAGTGCCTGAAGGTCGGCGGCGAAGACCGCGTCGGTGCCGAGCTGAGACTCGACCGACATGGCCGCGGCGACGTCCGCCGTGTCGAGCAGCAGCGAGATGTCGTGAAGGGCCAGCAGCAGCATCCCGAGCATGCCGTCGGTGCCGTTGATGAGCGCGAGCCCCTCCTTCTCACGCAGGACGAGAGGGGCGAGGCCAGCCGCCGCCAGCGCGTCGGCCGCGTCGACCTCGTCGCCGTCGGCGTTGCGGACGCGCCCCTCGCCCATCGCGGCGAGCGCCACGTGCGACAGCGGGGCGAGGTCGCCCGAGCAGCCGAGCGAGCCGTACTCGCGAACGATGGGTGTGATTCCCGCGTTGAGCATGGCCGCGTACGTCTCGACGACGACCGGGCGCACGCCTGTGTGGCCGGTGGTGAGGGTCTGCAGGCGCAGCAGCATGAGGGCGCGCACGACTTCGCGCTCCACCTCGGGTCCGGTGCCGGCCGCGTGCGAGCGGATGAGGCTCGCCTGCAGCTGCACCCGTCGCTCGGGTGCGATGAAGGTCGTGGCGAGGGCGCCGAATCCCGTCGAAATGCCGTAGTGCGGCTCGGGGTCGTCGGCGAGACCCTCGACGAGCGCCCTCGCGGCGGCGACGCGGGCGAGAGCTTCGGGGGCGACGACGATGTGTGCCCCACGGCGTGCGACGGCGACGAGGTCGGCGGGGCTCAGCGGCGCCGCACCGACGGTGACGGGCGCGCTGTCGGCCGGGGTGTGGCTCGCGGCAGCGCTCGCAGGAAGGGGGGTGACGGCGGTCATGCTCCGATTCCACACCGCAGTACTGTCGCGCAACAGCGGGTCGTGGCATCCTGTGTCTGTCATGCCAGACACCTCATCGCCTCTCCCCGACCGGGTCTCGGAAACGCGCCCGCAGGTGCCCGCCGCCGACCAGACGCTGCGGATCCTCTCGTTCCTGGCGCGCCAGCGCGGTCCCGCCCCCGCGCGCTCGATCGCGACGGCGCTCGAGATCCCGCGCTCCACCGTCTACCACCTGCTTGCGACCCTGCAGGAGCACCAGTTCGTCGTGCACCTGCCGGAGGAGCGACGGTGGGGCCTCGGAATCGCCGCATTCGAACTGGCGGGCGGCTACTCCCGACAGGAGCCGCTGGCGCGTCTCGGGCGTCCCGTGCTGGCCGACCTCGTCGATCGAGTGGGCGAGAGCGCGCACCTCGCCGTGATGCACGGCCGCGACGTGCTGTACATCGTCGAGGAGCGGGCGCCGCGGCGGCCCGCCCTGGTGACGGATGTCGGCGTCCGCCTGCCGGCGCACCTCACGGCGACCGGTCGGGCGATGCTCGCGGCGCTGCCGCGCGAGCAGGTGCGGGCGCTGTTTCCGGATGCCGCGGCCTTCGCCGACCGCACCGGCCGTGGTCCCCGCCGGCCCGGCGAACTGCGCGACGTGCTGCGGGAGGTGCGCGATCGCGGCTACGCGGTCGAGGACGGCGAGGTCACCCTCGGCACGCGATCGATCGGCGTGGTGGTGCGCGACCACGCGGGCTGGCCCGCGGCCGCGGTCGCGCTCACGTGGTCGGCGGACGAGCGCCCGGACGCCGATCTCCCGTCGGCACTGGCCTCCGCGGCCCGTGCCGCCTCGGACGAGCTCGAGCGGCGCATCGGACGCAGCCGACGCACCTGAGCCCGATCCCTCCTGAGTTGATCCGCCCCTCCTGAGTCAATCCGCCCCTCCTGAGTCAATCCGCCCCTCCTGAGTTAATCCGCGAAGTGGGCGAGGATCCTGCCGACCACCTCCGCTCGGGCCGCATCCGAGTCCAGCTGCTCCAATCCGAAGCCGAACAGCAGGGTCGCGGGTGTCGCCGTCGCACTGTAGAACGGACCCTCGGCGTCGTAGCGCGTGAAGTCGCTCGCGTTGCCGGGGCTCGTCTCGGGCGCCCCGGGAACCGTCCATGCCCCCGTGCCGGACTCGAAGCCCTCCGCCTCGGTCGCTGTCCCGTCGATCACCAGCGCCGTGTCGTCGACCATCAGGCCGACGTCACCGGTGAAGGGGTCGGTCACGTAGCTGACGACGATCTCGACCTCTTCGCCGGCGTACGCCGACAGGTCGAACGAGACCGGCGTCCACCCGCCCGAGTTGCCGGTGAAGGAGTTCCACTCCCCCGTCGTACCGGTCGGGGTGCAGGGACCGGGACCCGTGGGCAGAGTGAGGTAGTTCGCGAGCTGCGGGTGCTCCTCGACGAAGAAGCCCGCCTCGCACTCGGCTGGGGGAACGTTCGAGGTCCCGCCGTTCAGATCGGCAAGCGTCGTCCAGTCCTCGGTTCCCGCAGCACGCGCCTCGACGATGACGTGGTCGTAGCCGAGTTCCGTCCAGTACGAGATCTGCGCGTCGAACGTCGCCGTGCTCCCCGCCGCGAGCTCAGGCACGGTAAAGGTTCGCGACAGCCGCTGATAGCCATCGTCGATGTGGGGGGCGAACATCGCCCATTCGCCCTCGATGGGAATGAACGGACCAGACGGGCTCTGGTACTCGGCGGCAGCCCAGCTCTCGAACTGCGGGAACTCCGCCACCGGCAGAACATCGCTCGTCGGTGTGAACTGACCGAGCTCGTCGATCGGGTTGTCCACGGTTGCCGGTCCGCCGAACAGCGCCTCCAGCCCCTCGAGGGGGGCCGCGGTGCCGCGGATGCCGGCCGCCGCCACCGGGGTGCGGTCGTAGGCGCCGAGCCAGTACTGGGTGAAGTCGTCGGCCAGCAGCAGGCAGTCGGCGAAGAAGTCCGACGTCACCACGCAGTCCTGGTCGGGCGCGCCGTCGAGGCCGTAGTAGATGCCGCCGAGCGCCCCGCCCAGCTGACCGTAGTAGGCCGCCGTCTCGCCCGCGAGCGCCAGCTCGCCGCCCTCGTTCAGGAAGTCTCGAACGGCGATGGTGAGGTACTGCTGCCGTTCGGCGACCGAGAGATCGGTGAGCTCGCCGAATGCGTACGTCTCGGTGAGCACGTCCTCCGGATCCTGCGTCAGGCGGTTGTCGCCGAGGTACCAGAGCGCCGAGTCGTAGTGGCTCAGCACACCCAGGTCGTGTGGAACGCCGCTGGCGTCGACATCCCACACATCCGCTGTCACGCCGTTCGCCTCGAGCGCGGCGAGGTGCTCATCGAGATACTTCGGTCCTGTGCCGGTCGGGGTCTCCTCGGGGTTGACGCCCGTGTAGTCCTCGTTGGCGATCACGAGCACCGAGTTCCCACTGTCCTGTGCGACCTGGTACGTGAAGTGCTCGCTCTCGATCCGCTTGACGGAGTGGTCGGCGGCGATGTCGCGCCCCGACGGTCGCGCGCTGAACCACACCTCCACGGTGTCGCCCGGCTCTGTCCCCGTGATCTTCGCGCGGTACTCGCCGTAGTAGTCGACGTTCTCGTCGCCGTAGCGCTCACCGCCCTCCCACTCCTTCACCGGGACGACCTGCGTGCGACCGCCGTTGATGCGGTAGTTCGCGACCTTGTGCACCATGTCGCGCTTGGCCCACACCGCCACCGTCTGCGGGTCGCCGTACGACACCGCGAAGGAGTCGACGCGGAAGTCCTCAGCGTCGCGTCCGACGACCGACACCGGGTCGTTCGGGTCCTTCGCGGATTCGGCGACGGCGAGGGCGAAGGGGATGTTCTTCTCGAACTCCGCCTGGATGAGGTCCTCGTCGTCGGGGAAGTTGAAGCCGCTGTCGCAGTCCGCCGCCTCCCACTCGTCGTCGGGCACCGAGTTCGAGGCCGACTCGCACGTCGCCATCTCCGGCGTGAAGCCGAGCGTGCCGTACGCCTCCTGCGCGTGCGTGTCGGTGTCGCCGTTGGTCGTGTAGAGCTCGGCCGAGATGTCGGGGTCGTAGCCGGGCACCGCCGGGTTCGCGTCGTCCCCGACCATCGCCTCGTAGATGACGTCGTCGGGGGACGGCGTGGCGACCTGCCAGCCGATGCCGTGCAGCAGCAGCTCCGCGGCGGAGTGATAGTTCACGAGGAATTGTGCGGTGAGGTCGGCGAAGAGTCCGTCGAGCGCCTGCGTCTCAGGTTCGGAGGCCGGAGCGGGTCCGCGGTACGTTTCGGACGCGGGATTGGGCGACGAGCCTTCGTTGTCGTAGCCCCAGCGCGTCGGGAAGTTGCGGTTGAGGTCGACGCCGTCGCCGGTGCCGATCGTGCCGTCGCCGTTGTTGTCACGCAGGTTCTTTCGCCAGAGGCGCCGGCCCTCTTCGAACGTGAAGTCGTACCCGTCAGGGTTGGCGACCGGGACGAACCACAGCTCGGTGGTGTCGACGATCTCGGTGATGCGCGGATCGCTGCCGTACGACGTCACGATGTGGTGGAGCAGGCGTCGCACCATCTCGGGCGTGATCCACTCGCGCGCGTGCTGGGCGCCGACGTAGATCGTCGTGGCGCGCTTGCCGTCCTTCTGCTTGCCGACGTTGCCGGTGACACGGACCGCACCGATGTCCTGTCCCTGGACCGTCTCGCCGATGACGCGGAACTCCGCGAACTCCGGGTGCGCCGCCGCGACGCCCATGATCTCCTCGAGCAGGCCGCCCTCGCCGCTGTAGGTGCGGAACACCCCGTCACCCGCAGCCAGGGTGCGGCGCTGCGCGCCCGGCTGCTTCTGCTCGAGGGCCGTTCCCGCTTCCGCCAGCTCCGTCGCCTGCTCCGGGCTCAGGATCACCTGCACCCCGACCTGTCCTGGCACGTCGCTCGTCGTGGTGACGACCTCGTGGCGGTCGACGCCGAGGTCGACGATGGCGTCCAGCCCCGCGGCATCCACCGTCCCGGTGTACACCGCGAGCACGTCCTCGGCGGGGGGCGGCTCGGGACTCGCTATGGCGGGGGTCACCGCCAGGAGCGTGAGCGTCAAGGCTGCAGTGGTGGCGACGGCGAGCTGACGGATCATGTTGCTTCCCCTTTGTCACGCGTGAGCGAAGACCGGGTCGCGGCGGGATCCCTCCCCCGTAGGCGCGACACGAACGGTCAACATCTACGCCACGCGCGGCCGGCCGTCAAGGGACGTCGCAACCGGAGGGGGTTCGCCTGCTCAGTCGACCTTCGCGACGGTCCCCTGCGTGAGCCGCACGAGTTCGTCGTAGGTCATCGGGAAGACGGTGTGCGGAGTGCCGCCGGCCGCCCAGATCTCGGGATAGTCCGCGAGGTCCTCGTCGACGATGGTGCGCAGCGGCGACGGATGCCCCGTGGGGGCGACGCCACCGATCGCCTGACCCGTCGCCTCGCGCACCTGTTCGGGCGTGGCGCGCTGGATCTTCCCGAGTCCGAGACGCTCGGCGAGCGCCGCCGTGTCGACGCGGTGGGCGCCGCTCGTCATGACGAGGAGCGGCGCGCCGTCGCAGAAGAAGACCAGGCTGTTCGCGATCGCGCCGACCTCGATCCCGAGGGCCGCGGCCGCCAGCGCTGCGGTGGACGCGGCATCCGGGAGCACGACGATGTCGCCGGTGATGCCGACGGCACGGATGGCGTCGTGGACGAGACGGCTGCGGGCGGGGAGCGAGGCGGGCGTCGTCACCGGGCAGCCTGACGACGCGGCCCGTGGGCCAGGATCTCGCCGTGCGGCATCAGCAGCCAGCCGTCCTCGGCGGCGGCCCACTCCCGCCAGCCGTCCGAGATGCGCCGCAGCTGCGCGTCATCGGCGCCCGCCGCGCGCGCCGAATCGGCGAACGCCGACTGCAGCACCCGATCGGCCCACATCCCGCCCCACCAGGCGCGGTCGGACTCGTCCTCGAACAGCCACAGCGACGCGGTGGCACGGATGCCGGTGAGCCCGGCCTCTTGCGCCCATGCCTTCAGGCGCCGCCCAGCGGCGGGCTCTCCGGCCACGCTCCGGTGGGTCGTGAGGTAGAGGGCGAGCCACTCGTCGAGCGCCGGGATGAGCGGGTACCAGATCACGCCCTCGTAGTCGACGTCGCGTGCGGCGACGAGTCCGTCATCGCCCGCGACGCGACCGAGTTCCCGCAGCATGTCGACGGGCCGGTCCACGTGCTGCAGCACCTGGTGCGCGTGCACGACGTCGAACTCGCCGTCGGCGTACGGCAGGGCGTAGGCATCGCCCACCTCGAACGACAGACCGGGCACGGTGTGATCGGCGGCGGCCTGTGCGACGACGTCGGCGGAGGCGTCCGTCCCCACGACACGACCGGGCGCCACACGCGTGGCGAGATCCGCGGTGATCGAGCCCGGTCCGCTTCCCACGTCGAGCACCGAGACACCGGGTCGAAGATGCGGCAGCAGGTAGGCGGCGGAATTCTCGGCCGTGCGCCAGCGGTGCGACCGCAGGACGCTCTCATGATGACCGTGAGTGTAGGCGTCGGGCATTCGTCGATGCTATCGAGGGCGCGCACCGTGCTGACGCATGCGCAATCCCCTGACTCGGCACAGCGCAATCTGCGCACTCGCTGGCGGTAGGCTTGAACAATCCGGCGATCCGGTGTGCAATGGGGAGTGGATGCCGCAACGCCGCGTCATCCACCGCGCAACGCCCACGAGGCCCGCCGAAGAAAGTACTGCGATGACGCACACCGTGCATTCCCTGCCCCTGCCCGATTTCGCACACGAGCGGGTCGAGGTGATCACCGGACGGCGAAGCGGCCTCTTCATCGCCGTCGCACTCCATTCGTCCGTTCTGGGCTCGGCTCTCGGCGGCGCCCGCCTGTGGACGTATCCGCACTGGAGCGACGCCCTCGGCGACGCCCTGCGGCTGTCGGCCGCCATGACGCTCAAGAACGCCGCGGCGGGGCTCGACGCCGGCGGCGGCAAGTCGGTGATCGCTCTACCGCCCGGCACCATCCTCGATGCCGACCGGCGCCGCGCCGCGTTCCTCGATCTGGGCGACGCGGTCGAGTCGCTGCACGGCCTGTACCGCACCGCTGAGGACGTCGGCTCGACGACCGACGACATGCTCGTCGTCAGCGAGCGCACGGAGCACGTGGTCGGGCTGCCCGACGCGGTGGGCGGGTCGGGCGAGCCCGCCGGTCCTACCAGCCTCGGCGTGTACGAGTCCCTCCGTGCGACGCTCGAGCGCGTCGCCGGCACCGCCGACGTCGCTGGCCGCCGCGTCACGATCTCGGGTCTCGGCCAGGTGGGCAGTCGCCTGGCCGTCCGCCTGTCCGCCGAGGGCGCGCGTCTCACGGTGACCGATGTGAACCCGGCCAAGCGGGATCTGGCGGCACAGCTCGGCGCCGACTGGGTGAGCCCGGGCGAGGAGCACCTCGTTCCGGCGGATGTGTTCGTGCCGGCGGGCATCGGGGGGCTCCTCACGGACGACGTGATCGACACGCTCGACGCGAAGGCCGTGTGCGGACCCGCCAACAACCCATTGGCCGATCACAGCGGCGCGGCGCGACTCGCCGGTCGCGGCATCCTGTATGCCCCCGACTTCGTGGTGAACGCCGGCGGGGTGATCTACCTCGACCTCGAGGCGAAGCAGCTCGGCACCCGCGCCGAGATCATGGAACGGGTCGGGCAGATCGGCGGCACCGTGCGCCGGATCTTCGACGAGGCCGAGTCGCGGGGCACCACCCCGCTCGAGGCGGCGGAGGGTCTCGCGGCCGAGCGGCTGGCCGCCGGCGGACGCCAGCACGCGCTCGCCGGCTGAGAGCAGCCCACCGCGTCAGCCCACCGCGTCAGCCCACCGCGTCAGCCCACCGCGTCAGCCCACCGCGTCAGCCCACCGCGTGCGGCCTGGCGCCGTGACGCCGCCCGCATCGGCGCGCGCCGCACGCTGCACGTGCGCCAGGTTGCCGTCACGGCGGCGGCGTCGCCTCCCATGGGCTGTGCGTGAACCCTGCCCGCCGTGTTGGTGGTCGGGCTCGCGTGCGCCCCGGCCGCCGTGTTGGCCGCCGGCGTCGCGCGCCGCTTTCCCTCGAGCGCCCGCCTGCCCGCCACGCGGTCGGGCGTCGGGCCTGAGCGTCCGGCGGGCGGCCCCCGCGGCTGACACTGCGTTCCACGATTCGCGGAATCGCGTGCCAGGTTGCGGGGTCGGGGTGGCATGATGGTCGCACGGCGGGCCCAGGGCGCGCCGGACGGCGATTCCCGCAGCCCCGATCGAAGGAGATCCGGTGTTCACCAGCCCCCGCCCCGATGTCGAGATCCCCGAGCTCAGCATCTACGACTACCTGTTCTCGAGCCTGACGGACGAGGATCTGGGACGCGTCGCGCTCATCGATCCGGCCACAGGCGCCGAGACCACGTACGGTGCGCTGCGCGCGCAGGTCGATCTGTTCGCGGGTGCGCTGGCCGCGCGCGGCGTGGGTGTCGGCACGGTGCTGGGGATGCTGTGCCCGAACGTCCCGGCGTTCGCGACGGTGTTCCACGGCATCCTCCGTGCCGGTGCGACGGTCACGACGGTGAACTCGCTGTACACCGCGGGCGAGATCGAGAAGCAGCTGCGGGATGCCGGGGCAACTTGGCTCATCACGGTCAGTCCGCTGCTCCCCCAGGCCGCGACAGCCGCCGAGGCCGTCGGCATCCCCCACGACCGCGTCATCGTGCTCGACGGTGCCGCCGGGCATCCGAACCTGCGTGAGCTGCTCACCGAGGGCGCGCCGGCGCCGCAGGTGTCGTTCGATCCCGCGACGCACGTCGCCGTGCTGCCCTATTCGTCGGGCACCACCGGCGTGCCGAAGGGTGTGATGCTCTCCCACCGCAACCTCGTCGCGAACGTGGCGCAGTGTCGTGTGGCGCTCGATCTCAGCTCGAGCGACCGCGTGCTGGCGGTGCTGCCGTTCTTCCACATCTACGGCATGACGGTGCTGCTCAACCTGGCGCTGCGGCAACGGGCGAGTCTTGTGACGATGCCGAAGTTCGACCTCGTCGAGTTCCTCACCAACATCCAGAAGTTCCAGTGCACCTACCTCTACATCGCCCCGCCGATCGCGGTCGCGCTGGCCAAGCACCCGGTCGTCGACCAGTTCGACATCTCGAGCGTGCACACGGTCTTCTCGGGCGCCGCTCCGCTCGACGGCGAGACCGCCGAGACCGCCGGTCGTCGCATCAACGCCCGAATGATGCAGGGGTACGGCATGAGCGAGCTGAGCCCCGTCTCGCACGCGATGCCCAACGATCGCCACGACATCCCGGTGAGCTCGGTCGGCATCATGCTGCCCAACACCCTCAACAAGCTCATCGACACCGCGACCGGTGAAGAGATCACCGAGGTCGGTACGGACGGCGTGACGAAGCCGGGCGAGCTGTGGGTGAAGGGGCCGAACGTCATGCTCGGCTACCTGAACCAGCCCCAGGCGACGGCCGAGACATTGGACGCAGACGGGTTCCTCCACACCGGCGACATCGCCGTGTACCACGAGGGCGGATACTTCTCGATCGTCGACCGCGTGAAGGAGCTGATCAAGTACAAGGGCTACCAGATCGCTCCCGCCGAGCTCGAGGCGCTGCTCCTGGGTCACCCGAAGGTGATGGATGCCGCGGTCATCGGCGTGCTCGACGACGACAAGCAGGAGATCCCCAAGGCCTTCATCGTGCCGGCACCCGACTCCGGCCTCACCGAGGACGAGGTGATGGCGTTCGTCACGGAGCACGTGGCGCCGCACAAGAAGGTGCGTCGCGTCGAGTTCATCGACGCGATCCCCAAGTCGACCGCGGGCAAGATCCTCCGCAAGGACCTGCGCGCCCGCGAGGCCGCCACCGTCTGAGCCCACGCGCGATCACATGCCCCCGGCGGACGCGTTCCGCCGGGGGTCCCGCGCCAGTGGTTCGCCAGCTCCCCTTCCGTTCGCGGGCCGTTGAGCGCGCGAGCGTGGACGAGTGAGACGAAACCCCTCGAACGCCCCCGCCACGCCGGCGCGCGTCTCGTCGCACCTCCCGCGCTCGACGACCGCGACCACTAGGTTTGCGCCATGGATGGCGTCTGGCTCGCCGCGCTCAGCGGGCTCATCGGCGGCGGAACGCTGCTCGCGGGCGCAGGGGTGGCATGGTTCGTCGACATCCCGCAGCGGATCGTCGCGGGCATCATGGCGCTCGGCGCCGGGGTGCTCATCTCGACGCTCGCGTTCGAGCTCGTCGAGGAGGCCGCCGATGTGGGAGGTCTCATCCCGACGACGGCAGGATTCCTGGGCGGCGCGATCCTGTACATCGTCGCCGACCAGCTCATCTCTCGGCCGCGTAAGCCCAAGCCGGTTCCGACCGATCAGACGGATCGCACTGCCGGTGCCGCCGACCCGCCCGCCAACATCGCCGCGCGTCGCGCCGTCGCGGGGGCTGCGAGCAGCGCGGGCGTCGTGATCGCCGTCGGGGCGCTGATCGACGGCATCCCGGAATCCATCGTGATGGGTCTGTCGGTGCTGCAGGGCGGGATCAGCATCCCGATCGTCGCGGCGATCGCGATCAGCAACATCCCGGAGGGGCTCGGTTCGACGGCGGCGCTCAAGCGCGGCGGATCCACCGGGCGCTTTGTCGCACTGCTGTGGTGCAGCATCGCCCTGGTGACGGTGGTCGCGGCGGTGCTCGGCTTCGTGGCCTTCCAGGCGGCGTCGCCGAACCTCATCGCGCTCATCACGACCATCGCGGCCGGGGGTCTGCTCGCGATGGTGTGCAACACGATGATCCCCGAGGCCTTCGACGAGCAGCACGCGCTCACGGGGCTGTGGGCGACGATCGGCTTCCTCGGCGCCTTCCTGCTCCACGAGCTCGCGGGCTGACGCGATGCGACAGTGAGAGCCGATGAGTTTCCTCAGCGCCTCCCTGCTCACGAGCTCGCCGGCTGACGCGATGCGACAGTGAGAGCCGATGAGTTTCCTCAGCGCCTCCCTGCCCACGAGCCCGCCGGCTGACGCGATGCGACAGTGAGAGCCGATGAGTTTCCTCAGCGCCTCCCTGCCCACGAGCTCGCCGGCTGACGCGATGCGACAGTCAGAGCCGATGACTTTCCTTGCCGCGTTCCCGCTCCACGAGCTCGCCGGCTGACGCGTTCGATGCGACAGTGAGCCTTGAGGTTCCTTCGCCGGGTTACGCGCTACCCATATGGAGCGGCATCGGCCCTGAGCATCGGGCTGATGCTGATCGCCATGACCTGGGTCATCTCCGCCGTCGTGGGCGCGTTGATCTGGGAGCCGTCGATCTCGCCACGATCCTGCGTACGCGCTGCGCGCACTCACCGGTCCGGGGACCGGTTGCCTCGTCCGGTGGGGCCTCAGGCCCTCTCGACGGGAACGATGAGCTCGGTGACCCACTCCGACTGATCAAGCTCGGGCCCCGCCTCCACGTAGACCTCGCGCGTGGGGCCGACGATGCGATAGCCGTCGTCGACGACCTGGCTCATCAGCGTCATCCACGACCTGCCGATGCTCGGCATGTCTCCGCGGTGCGTGAGGACGCCGGCTGTAGGGATGCGAGGCAAATCGACCACGTCGTACCCGTTGCCCTCGACGGGCTCGGGTTCTGCCGTGTAGCTCACGTGCACCGCGAGCTCCTCGGAGTCGGGCACGGTCTCGTACCAGAACACACCGGGCTCATGCAGCGCACGGCCCGCGGCACCGAGTGCCCCATCGAGGCGTTCCAGCAGGGGGCCGATCACGGGTGAGACGTTCTCCGGCCCCATCCCCGGTGCGCGCCCTTCGACGGCGTAGACGGTGACGGGGTCGATCGTACGATATTCGACAGCGGACATGGCGTTTCCTTCCAAGGCGCGGAGACGTTCGGCGATGTGCGCGAGCCGATCCTGATCCGCGGCGATCGAGGCCCCGAGCTGCGCGCGTCGCTGCAACAGCGCCTCGCGCATCGCCGCGGACCGATCGCGGGCAGACAGGACACTGCCGATCACATCAAGACCGCAGCCGAGCTCGCGCAGTTCGACGAGGCGCAGCAGGTCGGCCAGCTGCGCGTCTGCGTAGTGGCGGTACCCGGTGCGATCGTCGACGTGCGCCGGAGGCAGGATGCCGATCGCGTCGTAGTGACGCAGCATCCGCACACTCACCCGCCCGATCGCCGCGAAGTCTCCGATGGTGTACATGGTGGAGTCCACATTCGGCCCTGACACAGTGTGAGAGTCAACCAGAACACCAAGACGAGGAACAGGTCGCCAGCGAAGCCCGGCGTGGCGCACGTCGCCAACGAAGCCCGCGTGGCGCACGCGTCCGAGCCGAGGTGACCCACGCGTCCAAGCGGAGCTGACCCACGCGTCCAAGCGGAGCTGACCCACGCGTCCGAGCGGAGCTGACCCACGCGTCCGAGCCGAGGTGACCCACGCGTCCAAGCGGAGCTGACCCACGCGTCCGAGCCGAGGTGACCCTCGCGTCGGAGCCGGAACAGCACGGGCGCCCCATCTACCCTGACGCGCCCCGCGAGTCCCGTCCCATCAGAACGGTGCGCTGCTCGCGTCGTCCGCGCTGGCACCGGCGCTGTGGAAGACCGGGACTTTGCGTTCCGGTTGCACCACATAGCGCCGGCCGGTGGGCGAGATCCACTCGAGAGCACCACCGGATCCTGGGAGCTGCGTGACGACCCAGTCGGTGTTGTCTTTCACGAGGTGGTGACCTTTGCACAGCGGGGCGTTGTTCTCGAGTGCCGTCTCACCCTGGTCAGCCCATCTGATCTGATGATCGACCTCGCACCGGGAGGCCGGCATTCCGCAGCCCGGACCCATGCAACGATCCGCTCGCCATTTCACCAGCTTCTGCAGCGCGGCCGGCGGGGAGTACCGGTCCCGACCGACAGAGAGCACCATTGCCGTCTCGGGATGCGTGAGCACCCGCATCCACTTCCCATCGCCGCCGGAGAGCTCCCTCGCGCGCGACAGCGGGATCGGCCCGATCCCTTCGACCACGGGCGGGTCACCGGCCACGGCAGCGTCGTCGTCGAGGAGCGACAGCACGGGGACGGTCACGACGACCGACGCCCTGATGCCCGACGCGGCGGCCGGAAGGTGCTCAGTCGTGCCGTCGATGAGAAGGTCGGCGACGATGTCGGCGCGGATCTGATCGAGCGTCCGCGTCTCGCCCGGCGTGGCCTTGATCACCTTGGCCATCGCCGTCGCGCGACCGAAGATGGCGTGCAGCTCGACCTGCGGACCATGCAGCAGCAGGAGACCCATGGCGTCGGCACCGGACTCGACCACGACACGCCGACCGCCGACTGCCGCTGCGTGACGCTCCTCGAGCGTCGTGCTCTCGACCCGCGCAATGAGGTCGCGGAGGCCACGCCGGAAGGTTCCGACCGGCTCCGCCTCGGCGAGCGCAATAGCTCGGTCGACGATGTCGGCTCGCAGCTCGGGCGTGACCTGGTCGACGAGGTCCACGAAGATCTCGGCGTGCTTCTCGGTGATGCGCGCCCCCGACAGGGCGTCAAGAGCACGCGGATAGCGGTTGACCAGAGCGTCGGCCTGGAGAAGCAGGCGCCCGGCCGCGTACTCGGTGACACGCATCCCTGCGGAGAGCTCCAGCCGGATCGACCGCTCTGCCATCTCAACCGCGCCCGATCCTCTGCCGAGGATCGGCGCGAGCTCCTCACGCCGCATCGCCTCGATTCTGCGCAGTCGCTCAGCGGCGAACACGGCGAGCATCGTGGCGGATTCGAGCACCAAGTCGACGGCGTCCGGCACGGGCGGGACGAACTCGTCTTCGCCGCCGTCGGCGCACCCCGCCCACTCGGGATCGGGATGCGAGGTGGGATGACTCATGTGTTGAGTTTAGAACATATGTTCGATTTCTGCAAGCATCGAGCCGTCGATATTCCCGAGCCGCCCGCCGGCTTCACCACCGCAACGAAGCGACTGGGCGTGCCCCAGCGCCGCCCCCGACCACCGACACCTACCCCGCTGCCACCTTGCCAGCGTCCCTGAACGAACGGCAGAGCGCAGTCCGCCACTGCTCCTCCACACGGGCGTCTGCGGAGGGTTCTCCCGCCGCGATCCCCGTGTGGATCACAGGGTGCCACGCCCCACGGCGGGGCGCGGCATCCGCTCGCCCTCTCAGCTGCCGATCGTCACGCTGCCCCAACCGCGCGGCGGCACCACGACTGCGGGACGGTCGTCGCCCGGACTCCGGACGTCGCCCGGCGCTCGTCGTCGCCCGGCCCCCGGTCGTCGACCGAGCGAGACGCCCCGCCCCAGCCCTGTCGTCGACCGAGCGAGACCAAACCCTCGCC
>NZ_MWLP01000140.1:0-1080 GCF_010634885.1 Microbacterium sp. B35-04
GAGCGAGGAACGAGCGAGACGAAACGCCCCCCACCAACGAGCAACGTCGGCCCGCGGCATCCGTCGCCACTCCCCGTCGCAGGAGGAGGCATCCCGTAATGCCCCGCAGCTTCCACCGCACGCCCGGCCACGCCGCGCGATACGGACGGTACACGGGCGGCGACCCGCTCGCGCCGCCCGTCGAGGTGCAGTCGGCGCTCGAGGCGATCGGGCAGGACGTGATGGCGGGAACCTCGGCCGACCGCGCGCTGCGCGAGTATCTGCGCCGCGGCGACCGCGACCGGGAGGGGCTCGACGACCTCGCCCGCCGGGTGCGCGAGCGCCGGGCCGACCTCGTGCGGCGGCACCGGCTCGACGGCACGCTCGAGGAGGTCCGCAAGCTCCTGGACCGCGCCGTGCTGGAGGAGCGCAAGCACCTGGTGCGCGACGTCCAGCTCGACGACGACGCCCGCGCCTTCGCCGAGATGCGGCTCGAGAACCTGCCGGCCAGCACCGCCGCGGCCGTCAACGACCTCGCCGACTACGACTGGCAGAGCCCGAGCGCACGCGCGGACTACGACCGCATCCTCGAGCTCCTCGGCCGGGAACTCCTGGACCAGCGGTTCGCCGGAATGAAGAACGCGCTCGAGAGTGCCACGGATGCCGACCGCCAGGCGATCCGCGACATGCTCACCGATCTCAACGACCTGCTCGAGAAGCGCCGGCTGGGCGACGACACGCAAGAGGACTTCGACGAGTTCATGCGCAAGCACGGGGAGCAGTTCCCCGAGGACCCGCAGAATCTCGACGAGCTCCTCGACACGCTCGCCGAGCGCTCCGCGGCCGCGCAGCGGATGCTCAACTCCATGACTCCCGAGCAGCGGGATGAGCTCCTGAGCCTCGCGGAGCAGGCGTTCGGCTCGCCCGACCTCATGCAGTCGCTGTCACGACTCGACGACAACCTGCGCTCGCTCCGGCCCGGCGAGGACTGGACGGGTTCGGCATCCTTCTCGGGAGATCAGCCGACGGGTCTCGGTGAGGCGACCGGCATCATGCAGGACCTCGCCGACCTCGACGCGGTGACCGATCAGCTCGGCCAGA
>NZ_MWLP01000141.1:0-682 GCF_010634885.1 Microbacterium sp. B35-04
AGGATCGGCGTGACCGCGAGCGGCAGGGTGCGGAGGCGCGCGGCTCCGATCCAGTCGCCGACCGTGGGTTTCGCGACGTGCGCGGGGTCACGCGATACGCGCGCCTTCTGCGGGTTTCCCCGCGGCTGCTGCTTCTTCGCGCCCGCGGCGCCACGCTTCTTGCTGGAGGTTGCTGCCACGAATGCACATCATAGGGCTCGCGCCCATGACAGCGCGCACTCGGTCGACCCCCTGTGGATGTCGGACGCCGCCACCATCATGGGGCCATGTTGAGCATCGGATCCGTGGTCCTGACGGTGGAAGACATCGGCCGTGCCGGAGAATTCTGGCGCGCCGCCCTCGGATACGCGAACCGCAGCGAGCCCAGCGACGACTGGGTCATCCTCGACCCGCCCGGAAAGGCCCACTGGGCCGCACCGGGTGCGAGCCTCGCGCTGTCGGTCACCGGATACCCGCAGCACTACCCGCCGCGCATCCACCTGGACCTGTACGCCGAGGATCAGGCCGCCGAGATCCAGCGATTGCTGGGGCTCGGCGCCCGCGAGGTGGACTGGGAGGGCTACCCCGAAGACGCCGACTGGGTCGTGCTCGAAGACACCGAGGGGAATCGCTTCTGCGTCGTGCAGACCGGACCGTACCCCGACTCCGAGGATTGAGCGCGCCGCGCCAGCGACCGAGACCT
>NZ_MWLP01000142.1:0-5924 GCF_010634885.1 Microbacterium sp. B35-04
CCGGAGGGGTGGTTGTGGTTCGGTTCTCTGGTGCGGTCCGGACATCGCCGGTTTCGGGGTGCCGGCGGCAGGCGATTCCTGGACCGGAGGGGGCGTGAACGCGCGCGGACCGACGCTCCTCCACACCCCCGTTTCGTTGCCGCAGATGCGGAGTCATCCACCGATCGCGAACACGGGCGGGCCCCCGGAGTCCTGACACGATGGACTCGGGGAATGGTGCGACACGCCTCTTCGTTCGGTACAGCCCCGTTCAGAGTCTCGGACGGCCTCTGCGCCGGATTCAGTCGCGCCGAACTGGACGGTCCGGGGTTCGAGCGACCCTTCTACGGAGTGCGTGAGCCGAAGTACGCTCACGCGGAGCGCGCGGCATCCGACGGACTCTCGTCGCGGGAGGTCGCGCTGCGCCTGTTCAAACGCAACTGCCGCGCGTTCGCCACCCGAATGGGGGAGGGGGACTTCTTCAGCCATGGCACCGCCCTGATCCTGCGCGGATCCCCGACGCCGGCCGCCTGGGACAGGATGATCCACGTGTCGAGCATCCGCCCGCGAAATCCCGCGCGGACGACGGGGGTGATCTCGCACCGTCTTGCAGTCAGAGCGCCCGCGTACCGGGAGGTCGGTGGCCTTCGCGTCGAGGATCCAGCGCGGGCGTGGGTGCAAGCATCCGCCCATCTGACCGATGTCGAGCTGATCATCGCGGCCGATCATCTTGTGGCGCGGCGTCGGAGGCTCGCAACGATTGACGAGCTCCGTGCGGAGGCCTGCTCGCGCCGCAAGCCTCGACTCGAACTGCTTCTCGACCTGGTGCGAGAGGGATCGGAGTCACCGTACGAGACCGATCTGCGTCTGCAGATCGTCGGTGCGGGACTCCCCGAGCCCGAGCTCGGGTGCAATCTCTACGCCGACGACGGGCGGTTCGTCGCGCGGCTCGACCAGGCGTACCCGGAGTTTCGAGTCGGTGTCGAGTACGACGGCCGCCAGCATGCCGCAGACGTACATCAGTTCGCCCGTGACGCCGACCGCTGGCGTGAGATCGATGAGACCGGATGGCGCCTTGTGAGGATCCTAAAGCACCACCTCGAGCCTGACCCGACCGCGGCCGTCGACATGGTGCGCAACGCGCTCCTCCGTGCAGGTTGGCGTCCGTGAATCACGCCAGCCGCCCCGTCTTTCGCTCTCCCCAACCGCGGTCCGGACATCGCAGGTCCCGGGGTGCTGGTGGCCAGCGATGTCCGGACCGCGCCGGCGGTGGTGGTCAGCGGCGGGTTTGCGGTCCGGACATCGCGGGTTCCGGGGTGCTGGTGGCCAGCGATGTCCGGACCGCGGCGATGCCCCGCTAGCGGAAGCTGGGGCGACGGAGGCTCAGCGGGTCCCGGGTCAGCGGCGAGCGACGCCGGGGTGGGTGTCGAGGTAGGCCTCGAATGCCTCGGCCGAGGTCCTCGCGGGCGTGTAGCCGAAGTCGCGCTTGAGTGCGTCGTTCGCGAGCACCGGGCGGTAGCGGAGGAAGCCCACCTGCTCGGGACCGTGGACCGTCAGGCGCAGCATCCGTCCGACCCGCAGCGCGAATCCGAGAAGCCCGGCAGGCACGGTGACGACCGGTTTGCCGAGGCGTCGGGCGATCTCGGGCACGGTCACCCGGCCGTCGCCGGCGACGTTGTAGACGCCGCGAGGACCGTCCGTCGCGGCGCGTGCCATGGCGCCGGCGACGTCGTCGACCCACACGAACACGAACGGCGACTCCGAGCCGCGCACCGCCAGCACCGCGCGGCCGTTCCAGAGGGCGGTGATCTGGTTCTGCACGGTGGGTCCGAGGATCGTGCCGATGCGGAACACCACCTGCTCGAGCTCGGGATGCGCGACGCGGTAGGCGGCGAGCAGCTGCTCGACGAGGCGCTTGTGCTTCGAGTACGCGAACTCGTCGTTGCCGCGCACCGGGTCGGACTCGCGGAGCCACTCGGGGCTGTCGGGGTGGTAGCCGTAGGCGGCACCCGACGACGACACCACGATGCGCCGCACACCCGCCTCGACGCAGGCCTCGAGCACGTGGCGGGAACCGTCGACGTCGACGCGGTACTCCAGATCGTGGTCGCGGCCGGGGTTCACGATCGCGGCGAGATGCACGACCACGTCGATGCGGTGGCGCTCGAGCAGCGGCACCAGCCCTGCGGCGCGCGTCACGTCGCACTCGTCGTAGATGACGCCCTCGATCGGATGCTCCGGCCGCCGCACGTCGCCCGCCACGACCAGTTCCACGTCGGGGCGCGCGACCAGCGCTGCGGCCACGTGGGATCCGAGGAAACCGGCGCCCCCGGTGACCAGCACCCGCACACGCTCGTTCGCGGTGTGGCGCGCGGCGCGATCGACCACCGTGATCGGCTGCGTCGAGAGGCTGCTGAGCGCGGCCGCGGCGCGCGCCGCGCCGGTGTGCCCTGTGCGGCTCACTCCGGTGCTCCCGCGGGCGCGCCCGAGTCCGAGCCCGACCCCGCGCCCGAGCCCGAGCCCGAGCCCGACCCCGCGCCCGAGCCCGAGCCCGGCCCCGAGCGCGACCCCGACCCCGACCCCGAACCGAAGTCCGACCCCGACCCCGCGCCCGAGTCCGAGCCCGATCCCGACCCCCGGGCCGCGGCATCCGTTCCCCGCAGCGCGTGGCGTGAGGCGTCCCCCTTGGCCGAGCCGGTCCTGCGGCGGGTGTGCCGGGCCCACAGAGCGGCGACGGCGAGGCCGGCGATGATGTCCCAGATGCCCCACCAGCCGGCGACGATGGCCATCCCGCCGAGGCCTCCGAAGAACGTGAAGACGAGACCGAGCCCGAGGCCGGCGTTGCGGATGCCCACCTCGAAGGTCATGGCCTTGCGCTCGCGCGTGCCGAGACCGCCGACGACGGCGGTGGTGTAGCCGATGGCGAGCGCGACCGCGTCGTGGATGGTGACGACGAGCACGATGATGCCGAGGAACGCCACGAAGTACGTCCAGTTGCCCGCGAGGGCGGCCACGATGAAGCCGACGAGCGCGAGCAGCGAGAACCACTTCACCCACGGCTGCACCCTGCGGGCGAAGGCGGGGAAGCGGTGCCGGATGAACAGACCGAGGGCGAACGGCACGCCGATGATGAGCAGGATGTCGCCGAGCATCACCCAGGGGTTGAGCTCGACGGCGACCAGCAGCTCGCTCGCGGTCGGGTGCAACGACCCCCAGAAGGCGACCGAGAGCGGCAGCACGAAGATGTAGAGGAGGTTCGACACAGCCGTCATCGATACCGACAGCGCCACGTTGCCGCCGGAGCGGTGCGTGAGCACCTGCGAGATGTTCCCGGGCGGGCAGCAGGCGACGAGGATCATGCCGAGCGCCATCGACGGCGTCACCGGCAGGATCAGGGTGAGCCCGAAGGTCACGGCCGGCAGCACGACGAGCTGCGCGATGATCGCGATGACGAACGGCTTCGGCTTGCGCGCGACGACCTTGAAGTCGTCGAGCGTGGTGTCGAGCGCGATGCCGAACATGATCAGCCCCAGCACCACGTTGAGCAGGACGAGCGTGCCCGGATTGAAGTTGAGGAGAACGTCGTCCGGGTTCATGCGGTCACCTTCTTCGACGAGGGCCTACGCACGGATGCCGACATCCTTCGGTCCGTGAGCCTGTCGAAGGGGCCGCGCCGCGACGTCGGCGCCGCGGCATCCGTCTTCAGCATCCGGGTGGCGGCGCGTACGGCACCGCGGTAGGCGTCTTTGTTGACGTAGTACGACATGCGCTCGAGGCCGAGGTAGTGGTAGCCGCCGGTGAGGTCGGGCCACGGCTCGCCGGCCACCCGCCGGCGGAAGGCCGCGGCGCGCTCGGGGTGCCGCTCCAGCGCCGCGAGGTAGGCGGCGATGAGCTCGGCCTGCTCGTAGCGGCCCTGCCAGCCGATTCCGGATGCCTCGATCATGCCCATCACGTACAGCCCGTTGAACGACGGGGTGAACGCGTTGAGGTACAGGCGCGGCGCCATGCCGGTCCACGCGAGCTCGCCGCGATCGACGAACGGGTAGTCGAGCTTGTACCCGGTCGCGAGGATCACGGTGTCGTACTCCGAGGAGGACCCGTCGCGGAAGCGGACGGCGCGGCCGTCGAAGCGGTCGATGTCCGGGACGATGCGCAGGTCGCCCTGGCCGAGGTGGTTGAGGATCAGGGTGTTGACGATCGGGTGCGACTCGTAGATCTTGTAGTCGGGCCTCGGGAAGCCGAACCGCACCGGGTCGCCGGTGAACGCGCGGAGCACCCGGGTGTCGACGAACTGCTTGATCCGTGCGGGCAGCGGTCGCCCCTGGTTGAGCGTGTCGGACGGCTTGCCGAAGAGGTACCGGGGCACGAAGTAGTACCCCCGCCGCACACTCATGTCGACGGAGGCCGCATGGTGCACCGCGTCGACCGCGATGTCGCAGCCGGAGTTGCCGGCGCCGATGATGAGCACGCGCTTGCCGGTGAGCTGCGACGCCGACTTGTACGCGCTGGTGTGCAGGAGCTCGCCGGCGAACTCGCCGCGGAACGCGGGGACGTTCGGCTCGGCCAGCGTGCCGTTGGCGAGGATGACCCCGTCGTACCGCTGCTTCAGCGGCTCGCCGGCGGCGGAACCGGTGGCTTCCAGCATCCATCCGCCGTCCTCGGTGCGCTCGAGGGAGGTGACCTTCGTGTCAAAGCGGAAGCGGTCGGTGAGCCCGAAGTGATCGGCGAAGTCGCGGAAGTACGCGATGAGCTCGCGGTGGCTGGGATAATCGGCGGTCGTCCGCATGGGGAACTCGGCGAACTCGGTGGTGGTCCGCGACGAGATGAGGTGGGCCGACTCGTACATGGTCGAGCGCGGGTTCTCGATGTCCCAGAGGCCGCCGACCCCACGGGACGCCTCGAAGCCGTCGAACTCGATGCCGGCCTTCTGCAGGGCACGGGCAGCAGACAGGCCAGACGGCCCGGCGCCGATGACGGCGTAGCGATGGTCGCTCATTGATCCTCACGTTCGTCGATGCGCACGTCCTCGTGCCGGCGTGACGATTCCGCCGACAGAACACTAAGCGTGAAGCAGCATTAACCGAAATCGAGTGTGCTCACGCCCCTGCGCGCCGGCACGACCGCCGCCGAGGGCGGAACCTCTCAAAGGAACAGTGCCAGGATGCCGCGCACCAGCACCACCGTCGCTCCGGCCCAGGCGAGCACGAGCATCGCCGCTCGGGCGATGCGCGGCGAGACGTTGCGGGACAGGATCGTGCCGATCGCGATGCCGGCGATCGTCGCGACGACGAGGGTGCCGACATCCTCGGCGGGGGAGACCGGGAGCCCGCGCAGCGCCACGGACACCACACCGAACACGGTGAAGATCAGCTGCGCGCTCGCCGCGAAGCTGCGCTGCGGCCATCGGTCGCCGACCGCGTAGGCCGCGAGCGGCGGGCCCGACAGGCCGCTCGCGACATGCATGAACCCGGCGGCCGAGCCTGAGACCACGGCGCCCATGCGTCCCGTCAGTGACGCGGAGAGGGCCGAGATCCGTCCCGCCAGCAGCGCGAGGAACGCCATCGCCGCGATGAGGAGCAGGAGGGCGGCGTCAGGCAGCAGGTGCACGAGCAGCGCACCGAACGGCGCGGCGACGATGCCGGGCCAGATGAGCCACCACGAGCGACCCCAGTCGATCTGCCGCCAGACCAGGGGGATGGCGACGAGGGACGCGACCAGCGCCAGCAGCACGCCGAGGGTGACGCCCTCGACCGGTCCGTACAGCAGGACGATCGGGCCGACCAGCACCAGCACGAAGCCGAGCCCGGTGATGCGCTGGATGACGGCAGCGACGAAGGCTGCGATCGCCGCGAGGATGACGGTCACGGGGTTCCAGTCTAGGCGGCGGGTGCCGGTCGTTCAGCCCGGTGTGGCCGGTGTGGCCGGTCGGCTCAAGGCGTTTCGTC
>NZ_MWLP01000143.1:0-3075 GCF_010634885.1 Microbacterium sp. B35-04
CCAGCAGGATCAGGACCAGGATCAGCAGGAGGAGGGGAGCGGGTGATGGCCCGCCGCGCGCGCAGTCCGCGGCCGGAGCAGTCGGCCGTCGGCGCGCCCGCGCACGCGACGCAGACGACGAGCACCACCGCAACCCCTCCCGACCCCGCCGCCGCACCGCGCCGCGAAACCGGACTCGGCTTCGAGAAGTGGATGGGGTTCCTGTCGTCGTTCGTGGCGCCGCTCACCCTGGTCACGGCGCTGCTGTTCTACTTCGGCTACGTCTCGACGCGCGAGTTCTTCCGCTACTTCGGCGTGGACGTCGACATCATCGGACTGAGCTCCCAGGAGTTCGTCATGCGCAGCCCCGGAGCGCTCTTCATCCCCGTCATGGTGCTCACCCTCCTGGCGGTCCTGGCGATCCTCGGCCACCGCGCGCTGAGGAAGTGGCTCGTGGTGCAGCAGCGGGCGACCCAGCGCCGCGTGATCGGAACCGTCGCGTGGACCGGCATCGCGTTCGTGCTCGCCGGTCTCGCACTGGCGTTCGTGGTGCCGTTCCTCCCCGGATGGACCTACGGACAGCTGCTGACGCCGCTGTTCCTCGCAATCGGCGCGGGCCTCGCCGCCTACGCGGCGGCGACCGTTCGCGCCCTGGACGGCGCGAGCGGTGGCCGGGGCGTCGTGGTACTGCTGGTCCTCGTGATGATCGCGGGGACGTTCTGGTCGACGGCGACCATCGCGCAGTGGTGGGGTCTCGGGCAGGCGCGGTCGCTCGCGGCCGACCTCAGCACACTGCCCGCGGTGGTCCTCGACACGCGCGAGCGGCTCTACCCCGGCGACGACGACATCACGTTCCAGCAGCTCGGCGACGAGGCATCCACCGAAGATCCCGCTGCAGGGGACCCCAAGTTCGGCTACCGCTATTTCGGCCTCCGGCTCCTCGCGCAGGGCGGAGGCCGGCTGTACCTGGTGCCGGACGCGTGGTCACCGGATGCCTCGACCATCGTCGTGCCGTACGACGATGTGCGCGTGCGATTCCGGTTCGTCCCCGACGCGGACCCGCCGACACCCTGACCATTCCGTCCGCGAGCATTCGACGGAATAGAAGCGTGCGCTCGCACCGTTGTCACCAGCATGACGGACGCCATCAAGATCGACGTGTGGAGCGACATCGCCTGCCCCTGGTGCTACATCGGCAAGCGCAACCTCGAGAACGGGCTGGCCGCGGCATCCGCCGACGACGACGCGCCCGCCGTGGAGGTGACCTTCCACTCGTTCGAGCTCTCGCCCGACACGCCCGTCGACTTCGAAGGCGATGAGCTCGACTTCCTCGCGAAGCACAAGGGCATGCCGCGCGAGCAGGTGGAGCAGATGCTCCAGCGCGTCACGGGCGTCGCCGCCGAGGCCGGCCTGGAGTACCGCTTCGACCTCCTCAAGCACACCAACACCGTCAAGGCGCACGAGCTGCTGCACTTCGCCAAGGAGCAGGGCCGGCAGCACGAGCTCGCCGAGCGGCTCATGGCCGCGTACTTCACCGAGGGCCGTCACCTCGGGCGGGAGGACGAGCTCGTGGACCTCGCCACGGATGCCGGGCTCGACGCCGACGCCGCGCGCAAGGCCCTGCAGAGCGGCCGCTACCTCGACGCTGTCCGTGCCGACCAGGCGCAGGCCACGGCGTACGGCATCAACGGCGTGCCGTTCTTCGTGATCGACGGCAAGTACGGCGTATCGGGTGCGCAGCCCGCCGAGGCGTTCGCACAGATCGTGCGCCAGGTCTGGTCGGAGCACCGTGAGCCCGTCGTCGCCGACGCCTGATCCCTGACCGCTCGAACGGGCCCGCCGCGATTCGTCCGCGCCGGGCCCGTGCTCTGCGTGCGGTCGCCGGACAGAATGCACGGCGATGACGGCGACGATGCCACAGGGAAGCGGTCCGTTCAGCCAAGGGACGGATTCCTGTAAGAGAATGGAGTCGTGACGACTGCCCTCGCTCCCGCGCGCACGCTGCGCATCGGGCCCATCGAACTCGATGCGCCCGTCGTGCTGGCGCCGATGGCGGGCATCACCAACACCGCTTTCCGGCGGCTCTGCCGCGAGTACGGAGCAGGCCTCTACGTCAGCGAGATGATCACGACGCGCGCCCTCGTCGAGCGCAACGCCACGACGATGCGCCTGATCACGCACCACGAGTCCGAGAAGCCGCGCTCGATCCAGCTGTACGGCGTGGACCCAGCGACGACCGAGGCCGCGGTGCGCCTCCTCGTCGAGGAGGATCGCGCCGACCACATCGATCTGAATTTCGGATGCCCCGTTCCCAAAGTGACCCGCAAGGGCGGGGGAGCAGCGCTGCCGTGGAAGCTCGGGCTGTTCCGCGACATCGTGACGCGCGCTGCGCGCGCCGCCGGAGACATCCCGCTCACCGTCAAGATGCGCAAGGGCATCGACCCCGACCACCTCACCTACCTCGATGCGGGCCGCATCGCCGAGGACGCCGGAGTGGCGGCCGTCGCCCTGCACGCGCGCACCGCGTCGGAGTTCTACTCGGGCAACGCCGACTGGTCGGCGATCGCCGCACTCAAGCAGGCCGTCACGAGTGTCCCCGTCCTCGGCAACGGCGACATCTGGTCGGCCGACGACGCGGTGCGCATGACGGATGAGACGGGGTGCGACGGCGTCGTCGTCGGTCGTGGCTGCCTCGGGCGTCCGTGGCTCTTCGGAGACCTCGCCCGCGCGCTCGGCAACCCGGGCGCCGCACCCGCCGCGCCGGTCGATGCGACCCTCGGGTTCGTCGCGCGCGCCTTCCGCCGGCACGCGGAGCTGCTCGTCGACTTCTTCGAGGACGAGGGCCGCGGCTGCCGCGACATCCGCAAGCACGTCGCCTGGTACTTCAAGGGCTACCCGGTAGGTGGCGAGCTGCGTGCGAGCCTGGCCACCGCATCCACCCTCGCCGAGATCGACGATCTTCTCGCGACCATGGAACTCGACGCCCCCTACCCGGGTGCGGCGGCGGAAGGCCAGCGCGGTCGTGCCGGCACCCCGAAGCGCCCCGCCCTGCCCGACGGCTGGCTGAACTCCCGCGAGCTCGGGGCCGAGGCATCC
>NZ_MWLP01000144.1:0-691 GCF_010634885.1 Microbacterium sp. B35-04
GTGCGCACGGCGGCGAACTGCGCCCAGCCGCCGAAGTGGTCGCCCATCAGCATGTCGAGCCCCGACTTCGACTCCATCTCTTTGATGTCGGCGCCTGCGGCGAACGCGCGCTCCGAGCCGGTGACGACGATTGCACCGATCTGCTCGTCAGCATCGAAGACGGATGCCGCCGCCACGACATCCCGGCACACCTGCGTGTTCAGCGCGTTGAGCGCCTCCGGCCGGTTGAGCGTGATCCAGCCGACCCGCCCGCGCGTCTCGACGAGGATCGTTTCATACGCGATCGTCTCGTATTCGGTCATCGGCGGAGTCGTCTCGTGTTCGGCCATGGGGCTCCATTCCGGGTCATGGGGACGCGCGTCCCCGATTCTCGATTGCATGTCCCGATTCCCGGTCATCATGTCCCAGATTCGCCTACAAGACGCCGCTCATACGCAAGAAATCGGGACACGCGAGCGCGAGGAGGGGGAATTCGGTGGACCGGAGGGCGCGTCGGGGCACCCAGGGTCAGGCGGATTCGGCGCGGATCGTGTTGATGATGCCCGAGAAGTCCTGCGACACACCCTCGCCGGCGGCGAAGTCCTGGTAGATCGCTCGGGCCAGCATGCCCATGCGCGCGTCGACGCCGGTCGCCGAGATCGCGTGCTCGGCGAGGCCGAGGTCCTTGTTCATGAGGGCGCCGGCGAAGCCG
>NZ_MWLP01000145.1:0-7565 GCF_010634885.1 Microbacterium sp. B35-04
GCTCGTCCTCGCGACCGGCTTCGCCTCGACCCGCCAGCCCTACGCGGAGCTCGTCGCGGGTGAGCACGGCCAGACGCTCGCCGAGCACTGGTCGGGCGGGATGACGGCGTTCGCCTCGACCGTCGTCGCGGGCTTCCCCAACCTCTTCGTGCTCAACGGCCCGAACGCCTCGCTGGGTCATTCGTCGTCCGTGCTCATGATCGAGGAGCAGGCGGGCTACGTCACCCGCGTGCTCGACGACCGCTCGGGACGGGTGCTTCGCGTCGATCCCGACGCGGAACGGCAGTACTCCGAGGAGATCGCGCGGGCGGCGGCATCCACTCGCTGGATGACCGGCGGATGCCGCAACTGGTACGTCGACGAGCGCTCGGGCCGGCTCGCCCTGCTGTGGCCCGGCACGGTGGATGCCTTCCGCGAGCGGCTCGCCCGGGCCGACGGCACGGAGTTCCTGCCCGCAGCCGATGACGCACACAGCCGCCGGGAGGACCCCGGCCCGCGCCCCGCTCGCGAACCTGCTCTCGAAGGGAGCCCCGCATGACCGTTCCGCTGCGCTTCGGATACAAGGCGTCCGCCGAGCAGTTCGGCCCCGCCGAGCTGCTCGACTACGCCGTACAGGCCGAGGAGGCCGGGTTCGACTCGGTCTTCATCTCGGACCACCTGCAGCCGTGGCTGCACGAGGGCGGCCACGCTCCGGCATCCGTTCCCTGGCTCGGCGCCCTCGGCGCGAAGACCTCGCGCGTGCTCATCGGCACGTCCGTGCTGACACCGACGTTCCGGTACAACCCCACCGTCGTCGCGCAGGACTTCGCGACCCTCGGGGTGATGTACCCGGGGCGCGTGATCCTCGGCGTCGGCACCGGCGAGGCGCTCAACGAGGCCAACCTCGGCATCGCCTGGCCCGACCCGCCCGAGCGGTTCCAGCGGCTCAAAGAGGCGATCGGCCTCATCCGCCGGCTGTGGTCTGAGGACCGTGTCAACTTCGACGGCACCTACTACCACGCCCGCAACATCACGATCTACGACAAGCTGCCGGAGCCCGTGCCGATCTACATCGGCGCCGCCGGCCCGGCCGCGACGCGCCTCGCCGGACGCATCGCGGACGGGTTCATCACGACGTCGGGCAAGAAGCGCGAGCTGTATACCGACACGCTGCTGCCCGCGCTCGACGAAGGGCTGTCGAAGGCCGGGCGCACGCGCGACGACCTGGACACGCTCATCGAGGTGAAGGTGTCGCTCGATGCGACCCTCGAGGCCGCACAGGAGAAGACGCGGTTCTGGGCGCCGCTCGCCCTCAGCCCCGAGGAGAAGATGGGCGTCGACGACCCGATCGAGATGCAGCGCCTCGGCGAGCAGCTGCCGATCGAGCGCGCCGCCTCGCGGTTCATCGTGTCGGACGACCCCGACGAGCACGTCGAGCGCATCGCGTGGTACATCGAGCTCGGCTTCCGTCACCTCGTCTTCCACGACCCGGGCCACGACCAGAGTGCGTTCCTGGGGCTGTACGGCGAGGAGATCCTGCCGCGCCTGCGCGCGCGGTTCGGCGCGTGAGCCCGCTGTTCGGGCGGCGTGGGCGGCAGGACTCCACGGAATCGGTGTCGCCGTCGTCGCGCCCGGGCCCCCTCCCCGATACGGATACCGAGTCCGTGGAGTTTCGCCACGCCCGCTGGGTCGTCGTGGTGCCGGTCAAGCCGTCGGCGCGTGCCAAGTCGCGGCTCGAGGTGCCCGGTGTCGGCCGTGCCGACCTCGCGCGCGCGATCGCCCTCGACACCCTCGCGGCCGCGACGGCGTGCGAGCTCGTCGCGCAGGTGGTGGTCGTCACCGACGACGCCGCGCTCGCGCGCGAAGCGGCGATGATCCCGGCGCTGCGGTTCGTTCCCGAGGGCGACGCGGGCGGGCTCGATGCCGCGGTGGCGGCGGGCGTGGCCGCCATCGATCCGCAGGGACGGATGCCGCGCGCCGCCCTGCTCGGCGACCTCCCGGCCCTCCGACCCGCCGATCTCGCCGGCGCGCTGCGGGCCGCGGCATCCGTCGATCGCGCCGTCGTGCCAGACGCGGAGGGCACCGGATCGACCCTTGTCACCGCGGCGGCAGGGATGGCGTGGACGTCGTCGTTCGGCGACGGCTCGTTCGCGCGTCACGTCGCGCTGGGGTGCGCGGCGCTGACCATTCCGGATGCCTCCACCCTGCGCCGCGACGTCGACACCGCCGCCCAGCTCGAGGCCGCCCGCGCGCTGGGCCTGGGCCCGCGCACCGCCGCGCTGCTCGCCTGACCCGTCCCCCGGCTCCTCGCCCTCGCCCTCCCGGGCCGTTCGGGTGCCACGGGGTGCGGCATCCCACACGCCCGTACCGCGTGTCGTGACCCCCGAACTCCCTCTGCCTCGGCTCGGGTGCCACGACACGCGGTCTGCCGGCGCTGAAGCGACGATGTGCGACACGCGAAGCGCGAGCCCGACCGGCGGGCCTCGGTAGCCTGGGCGGATGAGCGACTACGAGGTGCTGGAGATCGGCGGGCTCGACGAGTGGCGGGCGCACTACGGCGGGTTCCGGCCCGACAGCTCCCGAGACGGTCGCCGCGTGATCGACCACGAGCTGACCATGCAGTACATCGGCATGACCGCGAACGCGTACGAGCCGGGTGAGGAAGCGGGCTACTGGCACGTGCACTCGCGCGTCGAGGAGGTCTACGTGTTCCTGGCCGGCCGCGGCCAGATGGCACTCGACGACGACATCGTCGACGTGGGCCCCGGCACCGTGGTGCGCGTGGGCCAGGGCATGCTGCGCACGTGGCGCGCGCTGCCCGACAGCCCCGAGCAGCTGCGGTGGCTGTGCATCCGCGCCGGCGGCCGCGAGCTGCCCCAGTTGCCCGACGACAGCCAGCGCGCCCCCGACCGCCCCTCGCCCTGGACGTGAGGCGGGTCAGCCGACGAGCAGGTAGACAGCGCCGACGATCGTGAAGGCGATCACGAGCTTCTCGAACACGGACTGCGGCATGCGGTCCGCGATCCAGCGGCCGAGGAAGGCGGACGCCACGACGAGCGGGACGAGCACGAGGTCGATGAGCAGCCCGGGCACCGTGATGATGCCGATCCCGATCGAGAACGGCACCTTGAACAGGTTGACGATCGCGAAGAACCACGCCGCGGTGCCGAGGAACGCCTTCACCTCGAAGCGCGCCGCGAGGAAGTACATCGACATCACCGGGCCGGCCGCGTTCGCGACCATCGTGGTGAATCCTCCGAGCGAGCCGTAGGTCGCGGCGGCGATCCGGTGTGGTCCGCCGGTGTCGACCTGCGACGCGAACCGGCGGCGCAGGAGGGTGACCGCGATCACGGCGAGGAGGATCACGCCGATCGACTTCTTCACCCAGAAATCGTCGGCGAACCACAGGAACACCACGCCGAGCAGCACCCCGACCACGACGGCCGGCGCGAGTCGCAGGAGCGTTCGCCAGTCCGCGTGCCGGCGATACATCGTGACGGCGAAGATGTCGGCGACGATCAGGAGCAGCAGCAGGATCCCGGTCGACTGCTTCGCCGGCAGCACCGCGGCGAAGATCGCGACGGCGATGGTGCCGGCTCCGGGGACGGCGGTCTTCGACAGGCCCACGACGACGGCGCCGAGGGCGAGCAGCGCCCAGGCCCACCACGCGAGGTCGGGCACGTCAGCGCGCTCGGCCGTCGGGCAGCGCGGCCGCGAGCGCGGCCTCTGCGAGCGCGGTCTGGCGCGCGGCATCCGTCATCCACAGCGGACGGACGAGCGGACGGATGCCGAGCCCGGCCACCTCGCCGGCGGCGGCCTCGTCCTCTTCGGCGATGAGCCAGGCGTCGAGCAGCCCGCCGTCGGCGCGGGCACCGTAGAGCCCGGCGACCGCGGCGGCGGAGGTCTCGACCCCGATCGCGGTGAGGCACACGTCGGCCATGCCGCGCACGACCTTGCCGCCGATGATGGGCGAGATGCCGACGATCGGCGCGACCGTTGCCCGGAGCGCCTCCCGGACGCCCGGGACCGCGAGGATCGGGCCGATCGACACGACCGGGTTGGAGGGAGCGAAGAGCACCACGTCCGCTTCCGCGATCGCCTCGGCGACGCCCGGAGCGGGTTCGGCGGCGTCGATACCCGGATTCTCGAAGCGGGCGGGCGCGAGCGTCGCGCGGTGTCGCGTCCACCACTCCTGGAAGTGCAGCCGCGCGCCGTCCTCGAGCACCACCACGGTGTCGACTTCGGTGTCGGTCATCGGCAGCAGCCGTGCGCCGAGGTCCCAGCGATGCGACATCCGCTCCAGCACCTGCGTCGGCGTGAGCCCGTCGCGCAGCCAGCCGGTGCGGGCGAGATGCGTGCCGAGATCGAGGTCGCCGAGGGTGAACCACGGCCAGCCGGCGCCCCACTCCTGCAGCTCGTGGTTGACGCGCTCACTGTCGCCCTGACGGCCCCAGCCCCGCTCGGCGTCGTTCACGCCGGCGAGGGCATAGGTGATCGAGTCGACGTCGGGCTGGAGGCGTACACCCGACAGCCAGAGGTCGTCGCCGGTGTTGACGATGACGCTGAGCGCTGCCGCGGTGTCGTCGAGGCCCCGCGCGCGCAGTGCGCCGCGGACGCCCAGCACGACGCGTGAGCCGCCGACTCCGCCCGCGAGCACGACGATGCGGGGTGTGCCGGTCATGCGGGGGTCAGCCCCGGGTGTCGCGGCCGAGTTGCGGGAGCACCCCGGTGCGGGGTGCGAATTCGTCGGCCGCGTGCGGCAGCGAGAACTTGGCGACCGCGTCGATGAGGGCATCGACGGTCTGGGCGTCGGCGATGACGTCGACGTCGAGGCCCGCCCGGCGCGCGTCTTTGGCGGTGCGAGGACCGATCGCGGCGATGAGGGTGGTCTCGGGGATGTGGGAGAACTGCTCGTGCACCTGCTCGGCGACCGAGCCGCTGGTCACGAGGATGGCGTTGATGCGGCCGGATCGGACGTCTTCGGCGATGCGGTCGGTGACCGGCACCCCGACGGTGCGGTAGGCGACGACGCTGCGGACGCGGTGCCCGCCATCGGTCAGCATGCGCGTGAGCACCGGCTTGGCGATCTCGCTGCGAAGGGTGAGGATGTCGCGGGCCTGCGGTTCGAGGCCGATGAGCTGCTCCGCCATGCCGGCCGCCGAGTTGTCGCGCTCGGGCACCAGGTCGACGCGGTAGCCGACGGCGAGGAGCGCTGCCGCGGTCGTCTCACCCACGGCGGCCACCTTCGTGGTCGGCGGGACGACGGCCCGGTAGGCGTAGAGCACGTCGACGGTCGTGGCGCTGGTGACGGTGAGCCAGTCGAACTTGCCGGCCGCCAGGTCGGCGAGCGCCTGCTCGAGCGCGGCCTGGTCGTTGGTGGGCGCGAAGTTGATGAGGGGGGCGATGACCGGCGTCGCACCCTGACGGCGCAGGGTGGCCGCGACGCCGTCACCCCAAGGGCCGCCCCGGGGGACGAGGACGCGCCAGCCGGTCAAGGGTTTGACGGACTGGTGCTGTGCTGCGGCGGTGTTCATAAGGGGGTCGACTCTCGATGGTGCTCAGTCGGCCGCCCGAGACGCCGAGCAACCGATGCGCGATTCGAATCGGGCTCGCGCGATCGGCAGCATACGCACCGTTGCACTGCCTGCATCCCGAGCATACCCCCGATCTCGGAAGCCGCGACCCCTGCCTGTGGAGGAAGCGGAATCAGGCAGGCTCAGCGGGTGTAAAGACGGACGAATCCCCAGACGGCGGCGCCGATCGCGGCAGCGCCCACGATCACGGCGGCAGCGGTGAGCGCCGGGTTGCGCCGCTGGAAGGCACGAGCCTGCTCGACGCCGTCATCAACGGCCCGGCCGACGCGCCGTGGCACGTTGGCCTTGTCTTCGATCGCGGCGAGCGCGGCCTTCAGCTCGGTGCGCGCCTGCACGACGGGATCGCCGATCCCGAGCGGAACGGCGGTGCGGGGCACGGGCACGGGCACGGCGGCGTCAGAGCTCATCGCGCACCTCCTTCACATCCAGGGCGATCGACTGTACGGGGTTCTGCCGCTCGCCGATCTTCTTGAAGCGGAGGACGCCGAGCCAGGCCAGGACGGCCGTGATCACCAGCATCGCGAAGAACACGACGAGAGCCGACAGCCACACCGGCCACCACGACGACAGGCCGGCGATCACGAAGGTGCCGAGGACGGGCACCGACCAGAACAGCACGAACAGGGCGGCGAACGCCCACAGCGCTCCCCACCCGCCGTCCTTTGCGGTGCGGGAGAGCCACGCCTTGGCGGAGTCGATCTCCGCGATGACGAGGTTGCGGATGAGCTCCGGGATCTCGCCGACGAGGGTGAGCAGGCTGTCGTCCGCGCGGTCGCGGAAGCCACGCGGAGTGGTCATCACGTCAAGCCCCGCCGCGGCCGTTCTCTGGCAGATCGTCGACGGCGTCGTCGACGGCGTCCTTCACAGCCTGCGTCGAGGTCTGCGCGGCCCTGCCGACGTCGTCGGCGGAGTCCTTGCCGACCTTGAGTGCGGCGTCGAGTTTCTGCCCGGCGCTGCCCTTCCCGCCGGCGGCCTGCGCGACCTTGACGGCCGAGTCCCAGAGGGTCGACGGCAACGCCATCGTCTGGGACTTCGCGAAGTCCTTCACCTTGGTCACCTGCGTCTGCACCTGCTCGGTGTCCCAGACCTTCAGCCACTGCGATTTGATCTGCTCGTACCGCTCGCGTCCCGCCCGCGTACCGAGGACGTATCCCACCGCAAGTCCGATGACGAGTCCAGCTTTGCCCCTCATGAGGTCTCCTCACGCTTGGTGTGCACCTGACGACTCCCCCCAGAGTAGCCCTGTATGCCGATTCCGGCATCCACCCTTGACACGGGTCGTGGCCGCGTGCTCAGTCCGTCGCTGCCGTACCCCAGAGCACCCGGCGGCGCAGCCGGTCGGTTTCGTCCCGGGCATCGGCGACGACCTGGGCGAGCCCGCTTCCCGACAGCCAGGCGCCGATCGCCGCGATGCCGTGTTCGCGCCCGACCGTGGCGCGCGCGGTGGCGGTGCGGTCGCGCTGCCCGAGGGCGGACGCCGGCGGGACGAGAGTGTAGGCGTCGCGGTGGGCGGCGACCAGCGCGCGCGCGTCGAGACGCACGCCGAGGAGCACGGATGCCTCCGCCACGGCGAGCGCGGCGGCCTCGGCGTCGGACAGCGTCGCGGTGGCGGGAGCGATGCCCGGCGCACCGAAGGCGACCCGCAGCACGTGCCGGCCGGCGCCCGCTTCGCGGGCGAGCCACTGCCAGCGCGCGGTCTCGTGCACGAGCCCCGTCGCGCGCAGCGCGCCCGGAACGGCGTGCACCTGCGAACCGCGCGGCGCGGAGTCGAGCTCCGGAGCGTCGACGACGATCGTCACGACCTCTCGGGCGATCCCCGCGGCCGCCACGTCGGCGAACGCCGGAACGCCGAGCGCCGGCGCGAGCAGGGCGCGCGCGGCGTCCTCGTCCGTCGCGACGATGACGGCGTCGGCGGGCAGGTCAGCCGGCACCGGGCCGTCCGACGGCAGAGGCGTTTCGTCTCGCTCGTTCCTCGCTCCCTCAACGACCGGG